>DASPXY010000632.1:0-2386 GCA_035637055.1 Gemmataceae bacterium
TCGGGCGTTTGCAGGTGGGGCAGGTAAGGCGCATGGGCGCGACCTCCTTGGCACAATGGGGAGTCAGCCTATCCACTGTGGCCGCGATCGCCGCCGTTGTCAAGCGTCACGCTTCTTCTTGCGCTTGCCCTTCTTCGCCGGCGGCTTCTCCGGCTCGACCTGGTCGGCGGGCGTCTCCGCAGGCTTGCCCTTGGGACGGCCACGCTTCGGTTCGGGGATAGATTCGGGTTCCACAAAGAGCGCGTCGAGTTCAACACCGAGGGCCGCGGCGAGAGCAGGGCCAGCGAGCAACCCTGGTTCGTGTAGACCCTGCTCCCAATGGGAAATGGCCCGCTGGCTCACTCCGGCGCGCTCCGCCAGTTCCTTTTGAGACAGGCCAGCACCTTCGCGCAACTCCTTTAGTCGCGCCGCGAACGTCTTCAAATCCATCTCGGCCTCCCTGCCGATGGCACCTATTACGCCCAAAGGGGCTATCATAAATCTCTCTAAAAATACCAACATTTGGCTTGACAGCTCTAGCCAGACTTTGGTATATTACCATCCTCCCCGCTGGGGGCACAAGCCCAAGTTCCTTGACAACCCGCCGCTCTCCTCCGCCTGACGCTGGCCTACACCAGACAGCCCGGAGGGGACGGCCGCCAGGACAGACCCGCACCCTGGCGAAACCAAAGTCGGGCGATTGCTTCCCCCGACCGGCCTGCCGTGGTTCGACTCCACGGCGGGGGACTGGTTACGAAACGAAGTGGGCCAACGGTGTTCTCAGCACCGTTGGCCCGTGGCATCCACTCACGCGAGGAGTGAACACACATGGTCACCGCTACGAAAACCCGCAAGCCGCGGCAACGCCGGCAGCACGAGCGCTCGGTAACCGTGCTCATCCGCCCGACCGCCGGCCAGCCCGACACACTCATCAGGATCACGCAGGATAGCGAGTCGGCCCACTACTGGCTCAGCACTCTCCCCTCCGACTTCGGCCGCGCCTTCCGCCTGGAGAAGCCCGGCACCGAGGGCGACGAAGTTTACGACGTGCTGCTCGACGATCAGGGCGGCGACTCCTGCACCTGCCCGGGCCACACCTACGGCGGCTTCTGTAGGCATGTCGATTCCCTGCGTGCCCTCCACACCGCGGACAAGCTGTAACTCTCACCCCACATCATCACCGCCGGGACTCGCCCACCCGGCTTGCGGAGATCACGACCATGAAGAGCAACCGAATCGGCAACCACTATCGCGACCAGCTGCCCTACTTCCACGACGAGCCGCTCCCCGATCGCGACCCGACGCCGCCCGCTGACGATGACGGCATCCTCGAGATCGCCCCCACGCCGCACGGCGTCTGCCCGGGCTGCTTGGGGGCGCTCGAACTCTTCGAGGGGGAGATCTACTGCCCGGACTGCACCGCGTTCGGACTGGCCGACGAGGCCACGGCCGACGCGCAGGCCCTCGACCTCGCCAGTTGACCAGCAAGCACAGGCGCCGGGGCGGAACGGTTCCAGCCCCGGCATTTTCTACCCCGCAAGGAGACCGAGACCGATGAAGCACACGACCCAAGATCGCCGCGAGCGCGACCCGGACCCGCGGACGCCCACGCCGCCGCCGACCGCTGCGAAGCCCCGCAACCATCCCGCGCACGAGGTGGCGATGATCGGCCTGGCACTGGCACAGGCCGGCATCAACTGTTTCCTGGATGAGCACGAGGATCTCGACGACTGCCAGATTTGCGACCTGCCCGTGCTGCATCATGTCATGGAGGGCGCGTCGCGCGTTCTCGACTGGATGACCTCGAGCCTGGAGAGTGAGGCGCTCCCCGTTGGTTCGGCGGTCAAGCGGCTGCAGCAGGAACTTCAGGGGGGCATCCCCTGCGGAGCGGAGCGGCTGGCCCAGGCGATTATCCAGCTGATGGCCCCGGCAGACGAACCACCCGCGGACGAGCCTGCCGCCGTCGTGGCCACGACGGCGGCTGAAGACACCGAGCAGGTCAAGGGGACAGCGGCACCGCTACCCGTAGACGTTGCCTTCTTCTATGGGCTCTGGGATCTGCAACTTGCCTGCGAGCGCCTGGAGTTGGAGCACACCGACCGGTCCGAACGGGAGGACCGCTGCGCCTGCGACCTCTGCGAGCAGGCGGACCACCTGACCTATCTGATGCAACCGGCCATCGACTTCTTTGGGGGTGAGGGGAGTTCTCACTGCAGGGATATCGATCTGGATTGGAGACGGGAGCGGGGCATCCCCTTTGGAACGGACCTCTCGCCCGCTGAGCAGGTGGCGGCGCGCTGGGAGTCGCAAGGCCAGGCGCCGGCCGTCGTGGCAGAACTTGACGCCGCGGACCTGGTCGAGGACGAGGAAGACGACGAGGACGCGGACGAAGAAGAGGCCACCTTCG
>DASPXY010000633.1:0-2752 GCA_035637055.1 Gemmataceae bacterium
GGCCTGTCCGGCTGTACGATCGACCGGTATGCCGACTGGTTCGTGGTGCAGTTCACGGCTCTGGGCATCGCGCAGCGGCGCGACGTCATCGCCGACTGGCTGATGGAGCGTTACCGGCCGCGCGGCGTGTACCTGCGGACGGAACGCGGTATCGGCAAGCTGGAGGGGCTACAACTGGAAGATGGGCCGCTGCGCGGCGAGACGCCGTCCGAGCCGATCACGGTCGAGGAGGATGGGCTGCGGTTCCTGGTGCATCTGGCAGAAGGGCAAAAGACGGGGTTTTACCTGGATCAGCGCGACAATCGGCGCGCGGTGGCTCAACTGGCCGCAGGGCGGCGCGTGCTGGACGCCTTCTGCTACACGGGCGGCTTCGCGGTGTACGCAGCGCGGGCCGGCGCGAAGGAAGTGGTGGGCGTGGACGTGTCGCAGCCGGCGCTGGCGCTCGCCCTGGCCAACGCAGAGTTGAACGGACTATCCGGCCTGTCGTTCGTGCGTGACGACTGCTTCGATCAGCTGGATGCGCTCGTTGCCGCAGGCGAGCGCTTTGGGATGGTCGTGCTGGATCCGCCGAAATTTGCGCGGGCGCGGCATGCGATCGACGAGGCGCTGCGCGGCTATCGGCGGTTGCAGTCGCAGGCGCTGCGGCTGCTCGAACCGGACGGTATTCTCGTCACCTGCTGCTGTTCCGGCCTGATCGACCTGGCGATGCTGGAGGAGGGACTGGCGCAGCTGGCGGAGGAGATGGGTCGCGAGATCCAGCTCCTGGAGCGGCGCGGCCAGGCGCCGGATCATCCCGTCGCCGTCACCTGTCCGGAGTCGAATTATCTGAAATGCCTGATTTGTCGCGTCTGGTCGTAATCACGGCGCGGGAAATGATGCCCACAGACGCACGCCCTGCCGGTCGGATTGGGATGGAATGACGCCCCCGGGAAGGATCGTCGTGTACATTGATAGTGGTCGGTTTCCGTTGTCGTCCAGGTGCCACCCATTCAGGAGGGAGACATGGGCATACTACCTGACTGGCAAATCGAGCGCGATATCAAGATCGAGCCCTTCGCCACCAGCGCCGTTCGACCTGGGAGGATTTCCTACGGGCTGACGAGCTACGGCTACGATGTGCGCCTCGGCCGACACTTCAAGGTCTTCAACCCGTACCACGAGGTGAAGAGCCTTACCAAGGAGGCCGCGGCGTGGGTCGCCGGCATCATCGACGGCGAGGGCAACTGCAAGAACGAGGAGGACCACAGTCGTGGCCAGCAGATCGCGCTGACCGTCACCAACACGGACCTCCCGACTCTGGAGACGCTCCTCAACCTGACCGGCGTGGGGCACATCTACACGCGCGGCCGGGAGAGCGAGCGGCACAAGGAGACCTACGACTGGAAGGTCACCAAAGCCCGACACGTCCAAGAACTGCTGGTGAAGGTCATGCCGTACATGGTCACGAAAAAGGACCAGGCTATGGCCGTCATTCAGAGAACCTTCAAGCGGGCCGGGATGCCGGTCGTCGATCCGAAGCACTTCGACCAGGCGGCCTTCGTCGATATTGACCTCTCCGCCGAAGGATCGCCCGACCACATCGTAATCCCGCCGAACAGTTTCGCCCTCGCGGAGACCGTCGAATACTTTGAGATCCCAAGAGATATTCTATGTATTTGTGTCGGAAAAAGCACTTACGCGCGTTGCGGGATTATCTGCAATGTAACGCCACTAGAGCCCGAGTGGCGCGGCAAGATCACCATCGAGATCAGCAACACGACGCCGCTGCCGGCCAAGATTTATGCGAATGAAGGGATCGCTCAAATCCTCTTCTTCCGCGGCGAAGCGGTCTGCCGGACCAGTTACGCCGACAAGAAAGGCAAGTACCAGGATCAGCAAGGCTTGACGTTGCCCTTCGTGCCGGGGTCAAACGGGAAGTGACTGCTCGGATCGCGTTGCGTATAACGGCCGTGCGGTTTCAACCGAGTCTTATCACCGGGAGACCCCAATGGCTGTCGTGCGCCGCCGCACCGTTTGCCGTCTGGCTGCCGTGCTGTCCTGCCTCGTCGTCCCGATCGCTCTGAGTGGCGTCGGAGCTGGCGAGGGCACGGACGCAGGTCGCTTGACCATCGACCGCATTTTTCACTCCAGCGACTTCCAGGCAGACTCTCACGGCCCGGTCCGCTGGCTCTCGAAACGCTCGGGCTTCACCACGAAAGAGCCGTCGGAGCAGCACAAGGGCGCGCACGACCTCGTCCGCATCGACCCCGCCTCCGGCAAACGCGAGATTCTCGTCCCCGCGGGACAGCTTACTCCCACCGGGGCATCGTCGCCATTACGGATCGAGGATTATGAATGGTCCGACGACGAGGCCCTGCTGTTGATTTACACGAACACGCAGCGTGTCTGGCGGCGAAACACGCGCGGCGATTACTGGCTTTTCGACGTCAGCAGCCGCGAGCTGCACAAACTCGGCGGCGGGGGCGCTCCGTCCACGCTCATGTTCGCCCGCTTCTCGCCCAATGGCCGCAAGGTCGCCTACGTCCGTGACCGCGACATCTACGTCGAGGACGCCGGGACGCGCAAGATCACCCGGCTGACGACCGCCGGCGCACCGACCATCATCAACGGCACTTCCGACTGGGTCAACGAGGAGGAGTTCGACCTGCGCGACGGTTTCCGCTGGAGCCCCGACGGCAGCATGATCGCGTTCTGGCAGTTCGACACGAGCGGCGTGGACGACTATTACCTCGTCAACAACATCGGTGGCCTG
>DASPXY010000634.1:0-3633 GCA_035637055.1 Gemmataceae bacterium
GCTGACGCAACAGACACAGGAGGCCACGGGGTCGCGCGCCGCGGCGGAGTAGGATGATCTCTGCTGGCTCACAACCTGTGAGCCGAGGCATCGACGGCAAGGAGAGGACAGGGGGCATAAGTAACCCTGGCGAGTCCAGAATTGCTCACTGTGGGCAATTCGCTACCGCGGGAGTATCTTAACCTGCAGTGTCCGCAGGTAAGCCCCCGTAGCAATCCACTGTTTCATCGCCCACGAGGATCCTGACCATGACGACGAAGCAACTGCAGGCCAAGGCCGACCGACTGGCGGCGAAGATCAAGACACGGCGGGAGGAACTCGCCACCCTGCAGGCCGAACACAAGGAGGTCAAGGAGCAGCTGACCCAGGCCAAGGCCGCCGACAAGGCGAAGGCGACAGCCGCGAAGGCCGCGAAGTAGGATCGAGCATGACCGCGCGTTCGGGCGGGGAGCGTTTTGCAGTGCAAGGCTGGCCCCGCCCGAACTTCTGTTCCTGAAAGGGCTCGGGCTTCCAGCCGGGCGGGTTGGAAAGACCTCCCTAAAGGCAAGGGCAGCGGCGTTCCCTTCCTCGGCGTGAGTCATCTCTCGGGGGTATCTCAGCGTGCCCGAATCGGTACGAAACGGACAGACGATTCACAACTGAGATGAGGTACACATGAATCCAGCCACAACGGAACCGCAAGACCGACCGGCGGTGGATATTGCTCTGCTCGTCGTGCGTGTGATTGTGGGAGTCATCTTTGTCGCCCACGGTGCGCAGAAGCTCTTCGGGGCCTTCGGCGGGCCGGGCCTGGCGGCCATGGTCCAACCGCCCCCCAACGGCATGGGGCTGCTCGGCTATCCCGTCACGGTCGGCGAGTTCTTCGGCGGTCTGGGGCTGATCGTTGGCTTCTTGTGCCGTTTCTCTGCGGCCTCGCTCATCGTCATCATGATTGGGGCCATCGCCATGGTGCACGGTCAGCATGGCTTCTTTCTCGGCCGGGATCCGAACGCCCCCGGCTTTGAATACAACCTGGCCCTCATTGGGCTGCTGGCGCCCATCCTGATCGCCGGTCCCGGAAGGTTTGCCATCGGGCGGTTCTTGCCCCTGCCCAGGTCGCCGCGGACAGGGCGCCCGATCGTCGTCCTGGAGTAATGGAGACCGGCTTGCCTGGAAGATACTCTGCCTGGACCACACCGCCCGCGCGGGCCTCAATGACTGTCGAACTTCCGGGGCCAGCGCTCAGCCGCAAGCGCCTCTCGTATTGTTCCTCTTCGGGTCGCTCGTCCCCTTTGCTCCCGGCACGCAGACCGAGCGCCGGGGCGGTGCCAGGCCGGTGAGGGGCTTGCTTGGCGGTAAGGCCTCACCGGCCGCTTTGTTTGAATCAGCAACCCGCCGCGGGACGGTTGCCTGATCGCGCGGGTCGTCGCGCCCCGGTTAATAGCCGTAGCCGTATGAGTCGTAGTAGTAGCCCCAGTCGTAGCCGTAGGACCCGTAGTCGTAGTAGGACCACCAGCCGGTTGCCACTTCGTAGTCGATGCGCGCATTGGCCGAGGCGTTGCTGAGCTGAATGGTGAAGTACTTGTTGTCAGCGTACGTCGGGTCAAGCACATCGACCGTGATCGTCATGCTCGTCACGCCCGGTTCAAACGTGAGCGTGCCGGAGGCAAAGACATAATCCACGCCGGCGAGCGCCGTGCCGTCCACCGTCGTGAAGTCGACCGTCACCACTTCGTCGGAGGCGGCGGACAGGCTGACCGTGAAGGTGAACGGCGAGTAATCGCCGTAGGTGTAAGCGTCGGCAATGCCGATCCGCGGTTCGTCGTCGATGATGGTGGCGCCGACGCCCGCGGCATTGTTGATCTGGGCGTAGCTGTTCGGCGTGCTCACGTTGAGGTGGAAGGTCTCGTTCTGCTCGAACAGCCGATCGCCGTTGACCAGCACCGTGATGGTCTGGCTCGTCGGCTGGCCGGGCTCGAAGGTCAGTGTCCCTGAGGCAGACACGTAGTCGCTGCTGTCGGCAGTGCCGTCCGCGGTGGCGTAGTTGACGGTCACCGGCATGTCGTAGGCGGCCGACAGCCTGACGGTGAAGGTGAACGGCGTCGTGCCCGAGTTTCCTTCCAAAGCGGACGCACCGCTGATCCAGATGCGCGGCTCGTTGTCGATGATGGTGACGACGGCCGTGCCGTTGCCGATCGAGGCGCCCTTGGTGGGATTGGAGAGTTGCACGGAAAAATACTCGTCGGACTCGACGACGCGGTCGCCGCGCACGGGAACCAGGATCGTCTTGCTGGTCTCGTTCTTGGCGAAGGTCAGCTTGCCGGAGACGGCGGTGTAGTCGCTGCCTGCGGTCGCGGTGCCGTCGGCGGTGCTGTAGTTCACCGTGATGCTATTGGGATGCGGCTCGGAAACGGTGACGGTGACCAGGGCATTCTGGGTGCCGGCGTTGCCCTCCAGCATGGCGGCGCCGCTCACGGAGAACGTGGCCGCCGGGACGCAGCGGTCTTCGAGCGTTTCAACGGCGAGCCGGCGGGGCGCCGGCCGATGACGAGCCGCGCCGCGCCGTGCCTGTTGGACCGGCGTGCGGGAGCGTCCAGGTTTCAGAGCGTCGAACAGGGTGCGGAACCACATGAGAATCTCCTTTTCGAGATGGTCTGCGATTACAATAAAGTGACATCGTTCCCGGCGCGCAGACCAAGCGCCGGGGCGGTGCCGGGCCGGTGAGGGGCTTGCTTGGCGGTAAGGCCTCACCGGCCGCCTTTCTTTGGAACAAGCCAGCCTACGGCGGCGGCTGCTGTGTTGGTCCGGCTTCCCAGTCCTGCACCAGTTTCTGGAAGTCCGCCCGCCCGCGCAGCGGGTCGAAGGCGGCTGATCTTGTTCGCTGTCCAAGATCCTTGCACCCCTTGGCGGCCGCGTCGCGCAGCCAGGTCATCGCCTGATCGGCGTAAACTTGCGCCTGAGTGCGGCGCAAGTCCTCCGGCAGACGAGCGTCCTTTTCGGCAAGCGGTACGCAGCGGGAGAAGTACTCCGCGGCGCGCACACATTCCTGCCAACGCGTGGGGAAGAGTCGGGGCGCCTCGGCCGCGATCCTGGCCGCTTCGCCATGTTCCGCTTGCCGGATGAGAATCTCCACCAGGCTTCGGTAGTGGTTGGCGAGGTATTCCCGATAGCGCGGGTGCTGCGGGTTGCTCCGCAGGGCAATGCTTTGGTGCTCGATGGCCCGTTCCAGGAGCGCCCGACTCTCGGCCAGGTCGCCTCGGCCACGCGGGTATCGGGACAGGTTGTTCAAGACCGCACCGAGGACGTGCCGGTGATCGATCGTCTGGGGGAACTCGGATACCAACTTCTCGAACTGTCGCCGGGCCTCTCGGTAGGCATCCTCCGCCTCCGGATGTTGGTCAAGATCCTTCAGCAAATTGGCCAGGTTGTAGTGAGCGGTGGCGAGTTGGCTTCGATCCCCTGGCAAGGCCGACGGGTCGGCTGCAAGTTCGCGCCGGAGGGCCAGGGCTCGACGCAACGGCGCCTCTGCCGCGGGGAGGCGCTGTGTGTTGTACAGCAGCGCGCCCAGATTGTTCAGACAGCCTGCAAGATCGCGACGGTACGCGGGCACCCGAGGGAACTCAGCGACCAACTTTTCCTGATCTTCCAGCACCC
>DASPXY010000635.1:0-6714 GCA_035637055.1 Gemmataceae bacterium
GACCACTACCCGTGGCAGACGCCGGCCCACGTCGAAGGGACTGACCATGGTATGTCACCAGCCCGCGGGACAAATGACAACGGTAGGTCACAGGAAGGCCAGGCCGCGAGCCACAAGCCGGACGCTGTGCCGGTGCAGCCAGTGGTCACCGCGGCCTGTACCGACACGGTAGCCGACGCCGCGGCGGTTGGCGAGAGCACTTACCTGGACTTCGCTCACCTCAAGCGGCAACTGCCGCTGGCGCGGGTGCTCGACCAACTGGGCCTGACGGCACGGCTGCGCGGCACCGGCCCACAGCGCCGCTGCGCCTGCCCGCTGCACCGTGGCGATGCCCGCGGCCGGACGTTCAGTGTGAACCTCGACGCCAACCTCTGGCAGTGCTTCGCCAAGGAGTGCGGCCGCAAGGGCGACGTGATCGACCTGTGGGCCGCGGTGCAGGGGTTGTCGCTGCGGGCGGCGGCGCTCGAGTTGGTGCAGACGTTCGGGCTCGAACCGGCCCCCCCCGGCGGAACAGAGAAGAGGAACGGTTGAGAACGGTTAACGAGGGAAGCAACGCGAGGCCGTCACGCGGGCCGTCCGGGGTGCGTGCCGCCACGCCGGAAAACTGTGCTCACCGCCCGTCATCACGGAGACGGGGCTTGACATTCGCCGTTACATCTGCAGCGCTTCGTGCAGGCCGGTGAGGTCGCCGCCCAGGCTCAGGCGGCGCACGGCATCGCTGTCGCGATGCCAGACAAAGACCCGATCCAGGTCGGCATCCAGCGCTCGCAACCGCGGCACCAGAGTATCGTCGGCGCCGTCCTCGCCGTTGAGCACCAGAGCGTTGGCCGGCCCGGGACAGAGGCTGCCCTCGGGGAAGGGCCGGCCGGTACTCAGCCGCCCGCACAGATCCAGCGTCAGGAACGACTTGCCCACGCCCGGATCGCCATCGAGGATGGCGAGCTTCCCGAGCGCCAGGCGTCCGGGCCACAACCAGCGGACAGGGCGCACGGGCAGCTGGCTTGCGGCCAACACGCCGGCCACTTCCCGGTCAACCTTGAAAGAGGACATGAGCCACATCACGGACCAGAAATGAGCGCCGTTGCTCGTGGGAGAAGCAACCGCGAAGGAAGACCTCTTCTCTCAGTATATGTATGAATGTTCACCAAGACAAGAGGTTCTTGGCCAGCATCCCGGGACGGTTTGGCCAGTTGGCCGCGAGCCACTGAGGGTGCCGTAACTTGTGGATCGTCCAAGGGATGTGCGCACGCCCGACCTGGCCACTGTGGCAGAATGGGTGGCCAGCACGATCAACGCAGGTGCTCCATCTCGTGCAGCACCTGCGCTCCGAACGCCCGCTGCGTGATCTCCAGGACGGCGTCGGCGTGCTCTTTGAGGATCTGCACACGACGGGGATCGTCCTGCGGCCATTCCATGCCGGGAAGCGCAGAGCGGTTGATTCGTCGTCCTCCGCTGCTCGAAACCCCGCCTCGGAGCAGCTGATTTTCTCGGCAGCAGGTCGCTCCTGAACAGCCGTCCCCTTGGCCGTTGGCGGGGCGTTCGTAGGATGAAAATGTCCTCTCCGGACAGTAGGAATTGACAGTAGAGTGACAGGGGAACGCTGTCAAACCGCTTGAAAAGGACGAAAAAGTTGGTAAAATCTGTCCACGCAACGAGGTCCGGAGGGATGGGTGAGTTGACGTAAGTTCTGAATTGGCCATAATTTTGCGAATCAGGCCCCTTTAGCTCAATTGGCAGAGCAGCTGACTCTTAATCAGCGGGTTGTAGGTTCGAGTCCTACAAGGGGCACTTAGGGAAATAAGGACTTACGTCGAGAGCGGACAGCCCGGACGAGTCGTGTCCGAGAACTCTGTCCGAAAAAGTTCCCCCGGCCGGGTGATAGCCGACCGGGGGAATCGAAAGCCTTCCCTGGCACTCTGCTTTGGAGGGCTTTTACTCATGCCACACGAACCCCGTCCCTTCTACAAAACCCACCGCCGTACGTGGTACGTCGAAGTCGGCCGCTTCCAGCACAAACTCGGCAAACACCCCGACGGCCTGCCCGAACCGAAAAAGGGTAAGGACGGCCAATGGCAGGCGCCGCCCGAGATCGTCGCCGAATTCCGAAGGATCATGGCCACCCCCGCCGAACCTCCGCCGCCCAAGAGCAAGCACCCACTCACCGTCTGTATCCTGGAAGCCTTCCTCGACTGGCTCAGCAAGCGCGTCGCGGAGGGCACGAAGGCGCAACGCACCTACGACTGGTATCGCAAATACCTCCAATCCTTCGCGATCTTCAAGACCGACGAGTTTTGTGTCGCCGATCTGACTGTCGACCAGTTGGAGCCCTTCCACGTCTACCAGTGGGCTGATTCCAACCCCGGCTGGACGACCGGCAAACGTGGGGCGTTGACGAGCGTCCAGCGCGCCTGCAACTGGGCGGCGAAAGCCGGACGCCTGAAGTCGCTCGGCGGCAAGTCGCCGCTGGCCGCGATCGAGAAGCCCCCACCGGGCCGTCGCGAACAACTCGTCTCCGAAGAGGAGTATGCCGAGGTGTTGACGGCGCTGACCTCCTCGGAAGCCCACGACCTGATCGTGCTGTCGTGGGAGACCGGCATGCGGCCCCACGAACTCTACACCTTCGAGGCGCGCTTCTTCGAGCCCGAGAACGGCCGCATTGTCTTCCCGATCAAGCTCTCGAAGGGCAAGAAGATCCAGCGCGTCGTCTACCTCAACGACATCGGCTTGGAGATCGTCAAACGGCGTGTCGTGCAGTTCCCCAGCGGTCCGGTCCTGCGCAACGCCGACGGCAAGCCGTGGAACATGTCGAGCACCAACTGCCTCTTCCAGCGCGTCCGCCGCACGCTCGGCCGGCGCCGCATCGTCACGTTGGGCCTGATGCCGCCGAAGCTCAAACGGCTGACGGGTACGCCTGCCCAGAAAGATCCCGTGCTGCGCAAGGAGCACGAGGAAAAAGTCCTCGCCCGGAGAAAGTTGATCGCCAAACTCGCCTGGGATCACGGCACCAAGTACAGCATCTACGCCTTCCGGCATGCCTTCTGCACCGAGGCGTTGGAGAACGGCATCGACGCCGTGACCGTCTCGGTGTTGATGGGCCATCGCGACACGACCATGATCGCCCGGCACTACGCCCACGTCGACCAGCGGACCGAGCACATGCGCCAGGCCGCTAGGAAAGTTCGAGGTGCTTGAACGTCGGCGCTTTCGGCGACTTCGCGACGTCACGTAGGGGAACGGATTCCCTTTTCGCCTTCCTCGTCTTCCGTTGTCGATACTCGTCCAGCGCCGCCTCAGTGATGCGGATCGTGCCGCGGCCCAGGCCGTGCCGCTCGTGCTCGATGGCACCAGCGGCGACGAGCGCGTAGACCAAGGTCGGCGACACCTGCAATTCCTGGGCAGCCTGGATGACGGTGTAGGTTTTCATCGCTCTCTCTGTTTCCTGGAGGCTCGTCAGACTGCTGCTGGACGTGACCTCATCACGCCCAATGGTTGCACAGCCGGTCCACCAAATCAGTTCCGCGGACAGGGGAAGGGTTCGCAACGTCCGACCGATCCGGCACCTTGTAAAATACAAGAAACTACAAAAAATACAAGAGATTAACATAAACTACTCTTGCAGACGTGGCGGGCGCTCGTCATACTGGCAGCAGGGGAGGAGGAGCCATGCCGAAGAAAATAAACTACAAAGAAGAACTGAAATCCCTGCGCAAGGCCCCCGAGCACTCGCTCCGACCGCTCACTACCCGCGTATCCGTCGCCTGTCTACGCAACCTGTACGAACGCTGCGACCGCGACGGCCTCGACCTGAGTACCCTCGTGCGGCGCCTCCTGGAGGAACGGGGCGAGCAAGCGCCCGGAGCAATGCCGGCCGTCGCTACCGTCACGTTGCGGCTTCCCGAAGAGATCCAGGATCTGGCCGACAGGGCGTGTGCGGGGTTGGCGGTCGACCTTCCCACCCTGCTGCAGTTGGTCGTCACCGAAGCCTTGCCCGCCTGGGTCTTGCGGGGCGGCAAGGCGCTCCAGCAGCGGCAACAGGCCCGCGACTCTCTTGAGAACAAGCCCACGCCGGAAATGGCCGCCTGGATCACCTACCGCCGCCTGGCCTCTCCGCAGCACGCTGCTTCCCTCGACCACATTCGTGGTCTCATGGAGGAGGGCGCCGTCCGACTGGAGTTGGACTCCGAGGCCCTGCTCTACGTGGTGATTCCCGAGGCGACCGTCGCGCAGGAGAGCGCTGCCGTCTCCGCGGAGGGTAAGGCCTTCAAGGATTTAGCCGCGGCGGGGGTGCTTGTGCCCGACGAAGCGGAAGACGGTGTTCGGACAAGATGGAAACTGGATCCTCAGGCGTTGCTCGCAACGGCCAGTGGCGGAGGGACGTCTACCTCTACCGGAAGGCAGCGCAAGAGCATCCTCGTGGATTAACTTCATCCTGCACGTCGTCGTCGAAAACGGTCAAGCCTGTCTGGGCTGCCTCCCTGCGACGGGAGGCCGTCGTAACGGCTTCTGTGGTCGGGTGAATGCTGATCGCGAAGCGGAAGGTTCGCGTTCCAGGGAGAGGGCGCCCCATCTTGATGCCAATTCCCTCGTAGAGGTCGGGGTTGGCCGCCGACCACAACCCAGCAACCCCGTCGCGGCGTGATCGACCATCCCGACGACCGGCACCAAGTCGAACGCCCACCCTCTTCTCACCCGACACCCGACAACGAGGCATGGGCATGATGTAAACTCTTTGAAAATAACATCTTAACGAGTGTGCATGGTGTCGGGTAGCGTACCCGACAGCACCCGACAGACCCGACACGCGGAAGTTGATTGTGGCGGTTGTCGGGTCTGTCGGGTTGCTGTCGGGTCAGCCACCCGACACTCGTGTGAGCGATTAAGTGCTTGCAAATAAATATCTTATGTCAATGGAAGGAGAAGTTGTCGGGTTGTCGGGTGACTCAAGGAAAGGGTGACGTGGGGGGGGCAGCCTTTGCCTCAGGATTTTGGTGAGGATTGCGATCGCCACACCTACCCGGCGCGATGCTCCGAACGTGCGTCCGGTGGACGTGACCGAGGACGAAGCGCGAGCGTTGCTCATGAGCATCAAGCCGCTGGCGAAGCAGCAAGAGCAGATTCACGAGCGGCTGCTGGCGTTGGCGCCGCTGGTACTGGAGGAGTTGCAGGCCGCAGAGGGGAAGGCGGCGCTGGCTACTCTGCAGGAGCAAGAGAAGGAGGGCGTGGAAACCGTGCCGGAGCAGTTCTTGGTACTCGTGACGTGCTGCGAGGAGCGGCATCAGGTCGAGTTGCTGGAGAAGTTCTGCTGCGCGGGGTTGGACGGCAAGCCGCTGCTGTCGTGCCCCTGGGCTGGCAGCAGAATCGCGCACAGGGACGCCCTTCCCAACGACAGGTCGAAGAGATCAGGAGGTGAGAAGAGGACCTTCGCTCGCCGCCAGGGTCGATGGTTGCTCGCCACATCGACAAAGGGTCTTCCGCTCTGCGATGTGCTGTGGCGCCCAGGTGCGCAGGCGGTCACCGAGAGCGGTCCGGCTAAGAGAGCAACGGTTGGGCCACAGCCGGATCAGGTAGTTCCTGCTTCCGCCCTCGACGCGGAACCGCGCCTGCAGTTCGGCGTGGCGGAGGCCCAGTTCCTCGCGCAGCTGTTCCTCGGTGCGGTGTGCCCGGAGCATCTCCTCGATGGCGGACGGGTCGTCGCCAGCCGCGGTTTCCATCCGGATCACCCTCCAACCAGCGCGCTGCGGGTAGGGTGAGATCGCGTCGGCCGTGTAGGGATTCGCGGCAGGGATGCTGTTCGGGACCCACGCGACGGTGGTCGCCCCGCTTCCCGTGACGTGGCGCAGAGAAACGCAGGCGGCTCCCGGGCGTTGCAAACCGCCCGCCCGGCCCACTCGTCTATTCTCTTAGGCTCGTCCGCCTCGAACCGACGGAGAAAGTTGTTTCTCAGTTCCAGCGGCATACGAGCGGTAAGGGAAGCCCATGGGAGGGATGGTGATGCGGCTGCTACTCCTCGTTCTGTTCGGCCTGGGCGCCTGCGCGGTGGACGCAGGGGCGGGCGATCTGGCCAGGATCGACCGCACCATCACGAAAGAGCCTGCCTACAAGGGAAGGCCGCTGTACTGCCTGGTGGCCCTCGACCCCGAGGCGAAGCAGCGTGTCTGGGTCGTCCTCGACGGCGAGACCCTGTACGTGGACACGAAGGGTAGCGGAGACATCACGCAGGCCGAACGGGTGAAGCCGCAGGAGGTCAGGCTCACGGGGCTGCTCCAGCCCGGGCAGAAGCCGGCGCGGGCGCTGCGCTTCCCCTGCGCGGTCACGAAGGACTTCACGGTCGACCTGATGACGATCAACGGCGATATCGTGCAGGTGGACGTCAAGGACGGGAAGCGGAAACTAGCCCTGGCCGCCTACGCGGACGACGGCGGACACCTGAAGTTCGCCGACCGCCCGGCGACTGCGCCGGTCATCCACGCCGCGGGCCGGCTGGCGATGTTCCACCCGGCGGGGCCTGTCCTGGAGCGCGGGGCGAAGGGCGGGAAGCTGATGGTCAACGTCGGCATCCCGGGTCTGGGGGCGGGGACGTTCGCCGCGCTGAACTGCGACAGCGTGCCCAAGGATCTGCACCCCGTAGCCGAGATCGAGTTCCCGGCGAAGGACGGTGGCAAGGCGATCCGCGAGCGGTACACGCTGGACCAGCGCTGCTGAGGGTTCACCTTC
>DASPXY010000636.1:0-6684 GCA_035637055.1 Gemmataceae bacterium
AACTGCGGGCGGTTGCTGCATACTATGGCCACCCGTAGGCGGCAGGGAGGGAAGTCTGGCCGAAGGAGGAGCCGCCGCAAATTGGTTGCGACGTCACGTTGGAGGAAACGGCGATGCCGGTGCCCACGCACGACACTACCTGTCAGACACGACTTTGGGAGACGCGCTGCCCAGCCTGCGGTGCCGTGGTGTATTTCTTTTCGTGTTCGTGCGGTAGCAAGGTTTTCTTTGATTTGGACCACCCTCCCTGGAATCCACACGAGCACAGTTGCATCGCGTACCTGATCAGCTATCTCCGGGACGTCGAACATTACTCTGCGCAAGTTATCTGGGAGCGAGTTGAGGAGCACGCCAACGCCCGCGGGGTTCCTATTCCTCCCGGCACTCACCAACATGTGTTTGGGCCACGGCCGAGTGGGCAAGGGCGAATCAGGCCACTTGAGGTACTCCCATCCGGGAACGACGAAGTGAGGGTCGATGGCCAGATAATGAGCATCAACCAAGTCAACTTTTTCCGCCGATTCAACCTGCTAGACAACGCCATTGGCCGAGCTATCCTTGGTGGCCTCGTCACGGAGCCGCATCTGGAAATCACGCTGCGGGAGGACGCCGACGAAGTGACAGGGTATAGCAACCAGTATACGTTCTTCGTCCGGCAATCTCGGATTGCGCCCTTGGGCTTGGGGCAGAATGCACGCGCAACAGCTATCATCCGTAGCCGGGCCATTGCCGGGCGGCGAATTTGGCTTGCGGAGAGCGTAGACCATCCCTGGTGATGGTTGTGGTGCGCGATAAGGGGTGCGCGAGCGCGATAAGGGGACGCATCTCAAATCACAGGATTTCTGAGATTTCAGAAATCCTGTGATTTGAGATGCGTCCCCTTATCGCGCCCTTATCACGACCCCCTTATCGCGCCCGGCGAGAGACCCTTGCCGCGCCCGCAGCAACTTCCTAGAACACGAGACGGTGCTCAACTCACGTAAATCCTGGTGCTCCATGAAACGTCTGTTGTGCGGCGTGCTCCTCCTCTTGGCTGCCTCCCCATCCCGGGCAGGTTTCATCATCAACGGTGATTTCTCGTCGGGGAACACCGGCTTCACGACGAACTACGTCTACTCGCCGGGGGCTATTGGCGCCCAGCAGTCCTACGACGTATTAAGTAACCCCTTCCCAGCCCACCCCTCGGCAGCCTCGTATGGCGACCACACGACCGGCTCCGGGCTGATGATGGCGATCAACGAATCCACCACCGCGAATCAGCTGATCTGGTCGGAGACGGTCGCCGTGATGGCCGGCAGCAACTACCTCTTCTCGGCCTGGGTCTCCAGCTGGGTGGCCACGGCCCCGAGCCAAGTCGATATCCTGTTCAACGGCGTCTCCATCGGACTGATCCAGGCACCCTCGACGACCGCCGTCTGGGTCGAGTCCACCGCGACCTGGAACTCGGGGATTGCCACGTCGCTGACGATTGAGTTGCGGAACCGGACCCATGCGGACGTCGGAGGGGATTTCGCGCTGGACGACATCTCCCTGTCCGGACCGTCACCCGCCGCGGTCCCCGAGCCCTCAACGATCGTGATGGCCCTCAGCGCCCTCGGCGTGGCCGGGTTGGGCTGGCTGCGGCGGAGGCGCATGGGAAAGCCGCTGGACAACTCAAGGTGAGCAATTATCGTATTCCGATGTTCACTTGTCAGGCCAGCGACCTATCCCAATAATCTCATGTAAAGCCGCGTACTCAGAAAGAACTGTTCAACCAGAACGAGCCGGCTCGATCGAACGAACTGAAGGACAAGAACGTCGATGAAGAGGGCCAGCCTACAAAGGCTGGCCCTCTTCATTTGGCCGAGCAGCTGATAACCGAGAAGAAGGAACGAAAGGGGAACGAAAGGGGTCGGGAACGAAAGGGTCGGGAACGAAAGGAGCGATAAAGGGACGTATCTATATTTCTCAGGCTGCAACCCGAACAAGGACGCAGAGGCGAGGTCACTTGCTGCTCGCTTCCGTCGGCCGCGGTTGAGCGAGGACCGCTCCGTTCGGGTCGCGGCGGCTCGCCAGCCGCAAGATGTCGTCGATCACCTCTGCAGCGGGCCGTTCCTCGACCTCGGCCACCCCCGTCAGTAACTCGAACAGCCGCCCCGCATAGTCGCCGTACGCTTCCGAGGCGGGGACGAACTGACACAGCGGGACACCGTCCACCATTCCGCCCGACGGCTCGGCGAAGACGAGAAAATGCTCGCGGTCGCTCGGCAACTCCTGCCAGCCCCGCTCCTGCAGGTACGCGGTCACGTCCGCCAGACGCAGGCTGCGGTAACGCGGGTCGATCCAGCGACGGTATTGCTGGGCCGGGTCAATGAAGCGCCGCGGATACACTTTCCGTGTCATGGTCGCCCTCCTTCACTGAGTTGCTGCATCAGCCTACGAACGGCGTCCACGGAGAACAGATTCGTCCCCGGGATGCTGATGCGGATGGTCGCCTGGTTGGGCGTCGCCGGCGCTCCGCGCAACGACATCCAGAACGCACAGCGCCGCAAGATCAGTTCCTCCACCGACTGCGACAACCACTGGGATTCGTCTTCAGGCAGCACAAGGAGCACCAGCAGGCGCGGACAGCCAAGGGTGGTGGCACGGAGGACATCGTAAGCCCGTACCTCCAGGTCGTGGACAACCTCCGTCTCGCTGACACGGGGCCGCGTGCTGCTCTTGAGTTGCAGATCGAGTTGATCCCCCATGTCGATGTAGCGCTGCCCCATGACGGGGACCGTGCGCAGGTACATGTCGATGCCGTAGTCTTGCCCCAACTCACCACAGATCACCCCGGCCTGGGCGGCAATCGCCCGCACATAGGCTCGGGAGAGAGCTTCCTGCCGCTGGTTCGTGGGTAACATCCCTGCCTCGATCCTTCTGTGTCAGTTTGCCACGCTCCGGCCCGGCGTTGTGCGTGGTAAAGGACCGGACCACACTTTGCCTTCGTGGCTCCCTAACTCAGGGCCGACAAGTCGATGAAATCCTCTTCCCTACTTCCTGTCAATTTACCACGCCCGCGACACGCGGTCGATAGGAGGTCAGCAGGAGAAGGCGCATCACAGACAGGCGGCCGCTGTGCCGGAAGAGAGTACCGCCGATAGGCACCTTTTCCACTCTATAAAATGAGAAAAGGTGCCTATCGGTGGTGCTCTCTGGGCCTTCCTCGCCGCGTTGCGGAAGGGTGTCCCGGCCGAGAGCCCGGAGCCGCTCGTAGAGTCCTTCATACCGTTCCGCTGCGTGCTCCGCGACGGCAGTACGATTGAGGTGCGCAGTCCGGAGGTTGTTCTCCCAGGCCGGCACCTTGCGGTTGTCGGATTGCTCGATGCCGATGTCACAAACACGTTTTTTGATCGCTGGACCACCACGTGGTATCTGCACGTCACTCGCATCGAGTTCCTCACACCTCGTGCCCCGCCATTTGCTCCGCCGCCTGGCCCAGCCGAATCCCCAGCGCCTTCCGCGACCTGACCGCGATCCGCTGGATCTCCTAGCATATCCTTGAACCGCGTCCCCTGGTTCGCTGTCGTTTCTACACCGTTGCGCCCCTCGCCCCTCCCACAACCATCGATCAAGGATTTCACTCATGCTGACCCTTCGACTTCCCGACGGCTCCACCAAACAGGTCGCCGAAGGCACCCGCCCGCGCGAGATCGCCGAGAGCATCGGCAAACGCCTCGCTCAGGCGGCCATCGCCGCTCGCTTCGACGATAAGGTCATCGACCTCGACCGTGAATTCCCCACCGGGAACGGCGAGCACACCTTCGCCATCCTCACCGACAAGGACAAGGACGCCCTCGACGTCTTGCGGCATAGTTGTGCGCACATCATGGCACGAGCGGTCCTGCGCCTCTTTCCCGGCGTGCAACTTGCCTTCGGCCCTACCATCGAAAATGGCTTCTATTACGATATCGATTCTCCCACTCCGATCCGCGAGGAGGATTTCCCACGCATCGAGGAGGAGATGCGCAAGATCGTCAAGGAAGCCGAACCCTTCGAGCGCTTTGAGAGGCCGCACGCCGAGGCCAGGGCACTCTGTCAGGAGATGAGCCAGGGTTACAAGGTCGAACACCTCGACAGTTTGCTCAAAGACGAGAAAACCCTCAGTTTTTACCGGCAAGGCGAGTTCATCGACCTGTGCCGCGGCCCGCACATTCCGCACGCCGGCAAGGTCGGGGCTTTCAAAGTGCTGAACGTCGCCGGCGCCTACTGGAAGAACGATCAGAGCCGCAAACAGCTCCAGCGCCTCTACGGCACCGCCTTCTTCAATCAGAAGGATCTCGACGCCTACCTCAAGCAGCTCGAAGAAGCGAAAAAACGCGACCATCGCATCCTGGGCAAGCAGCTGAAACTGTTCACTATCAGTCCGCTCGTCGGCAGCGGGTTAATTCTGTGGATGCCCAAGGGCGCGACCGTCCGCGGCGTTCTCGAAACCTTCATCAAGGACGAGTTACTGAAGCGCGGCTATCAGCCGGTCTACACTCCGCACATCGGCCGGCTGGAACTGTATCGCACCAGCGGTCACTTCCCCTACTACCGCGACGCCCAGTTCCCGCCGATGTACTTCCGCCCCGTCGCCGGCTCTCTCGATCTGGCTCAGTGGCGTCTGTCCGCCGGCGCGATCGACGAAAAGAAGGAACAGGCCCTCCTGGACTACATGAAGGAGGCCCATTTCGTCCCGCGCGACTACGTCGCGGCCAAAACCACGGAGGCAAAACTGGAGGCGGTCCATCGCATGGTGCTGCACATCCTCGACGCGATGAACCTCGACCTGCCCGAGTACCGCAAGGCCGCGAACGCGCCGGAACGGGCGCAGGCGCTGCTGCACTGGCTGGAGCAACAAGAGGGCTTCCTGCTCAAGCCGATGAACTGCCCGCACCACATCCAGATCTACAAGGCCGAGCCGCGGTCCTATCGTGACCTGCCGGTTCGACTCGCCGAGTTCGGCACGGTCTATCGCTTCGAGCAGACCGGCGAACTCTCCGGCATGACCCGCGTCCGCGGCTTCACCCAGGACGACGCGCATCTGTTCGTCACGCCCGAGCAGATTGAGGCCGAGGTCGGCTCCAATATCGATCTGGTATTGTTCGTATTGGCAAGCCTGGGACTGACCGATTACCGCGTCCGTGTTGGCCGGCGCGACCCCAATAGCGACAAGTACGTCGGCGAACCGGCGGACTGGCAGAAGGCGGAGCATACCCTGATCGAGCTGGTGAAGGGTCGTGGGATGAACTACACGGACGAGCAGGGCGAGGCCGCGTTCTACGGGCCGAAGATCGATTTCGTGGTCCGTGACTGCATCGGCCGCGAATGGCAACTCGGCACCGTGCAGCTCGACTACAACCTGCCGAAGCGCTTCGAGTTGGAATACATCGGCGCCGATAACCGCCCGCACCGCCCGGTGATGATCCACCGGGCGCCGTTCGGCTCGATGGAGCGCTTCATGGGCATCCTGATCGAGCATTTTGCCGGCGCCTTTCCCCTGTGGCTGGCGCCGGAGCAAGTGCGCGTGCTCACCGTCAGCGAGAAGTTCAACGACTACGGTCGCAAGGTTGAGGGGCAGTTGCGCGGTTTCGGTTATCGCGCGACGGGCGATTATCGGCCGGAGAAGATCGGTCACAAGATCCGCGAGGCGTCGCTGGAAAAGGTGCCGTACATGCTCGTCATTGGCGATAAGGAGCAGGCGGCCGACACGGTGGCGGTGCGCGATCGCGTGGACGGCGATCTCGGCTCGATGCCGCTGGCGGAACTGCGCAAGCGCCTCGATCAGGAGATTGCGGAGCGGCGCATCCGCCAGGTGATGACCGGCGCTACTGGACTGAGCGACAGCGGCACAAAGTTTGCGGACTGACCCTGGAAAGCCCACGGGCCGCGGCCCGTGGGCTTGCCCCGCCCAATTTCTGAAGAAATCCCGTTTTGCCCTTTGCAACCGTGTCCCGCTTCCGTTTAAGATATCGTTGGTCTTGTCGATTACTGCCGTTCTCTGACGTCGTTCGACCGCTGCGTGACGGAGGCCAAATCTCATGGCAATCACTACGAGCTTCAAACAGAAGTGCCCCAGCTGCCAGACGCTGGTGCTCATCAAGGATCCGAACCTGATCGGCAAGCGGGTCGCCTGCCCCAAGTGCAAGGAACGCTTCCTCGTCGAGGATCCCGTCGAGCACGACAAGAAGGCGGTCAAGAACGGCAAGACGGCCCCGCCGCCGGACGACGATGACGACGAGGCTCCGCCGCCGCGCAAAAGCACCGCGGTCAGCGCTGGCCCGCCCCCGAAGGGCACCAAAAAAGATGCCGTCGCCGCCGGCAAACCCAAGGCCAAGGCGCCTCCTCCGGCAGACGAGGAACTCGACGACCTTGAGGACGCCGAGGAAGATGCCCCCAAGACCAAGAAGAACGGCAAGCCGGCAAAGGGCAAAGAAGCAGACGAAGACAGCGAGGAACCTGGCCCGAAGGACAAGAAGAACGGCAAGGTCGCGGCCAAGCCTGCCAAGGGCGACGACGAGGAGGCCGAAGCGGAAGACAAGACCGACGAAAAGGCCGAAGGGAAAGACAAGAAGAAAAAGAAGAAAAAGAAAAAAGGTGGCGGCGAAGGCTCGAACAAGCGACTGATGATCGCCGCGGCCCTTCTCGGTGTGCTCGCGCTGGTCGGCGCTTTCGGGTTCA
>DASPXY010000637.1:0-11485 GCA_035637055.1 Gemmataceae bacterium
CGATGCGATCGCGGATGTCGGCGATCGTCAACTGACCGGCCACATAGCGGCTCTCGAGAAAGGCGTGAATCTTCGCGTGGAAGAGACGTTGCCAGTATTTCAGCAGGATGGTTTCGCGATCGGCGGCCCCGAGTTCCTCGCTGGAGGGGCGGGCGAGCAGGATGAAGGTCGGCAGCAGGAGTTGATCGGCCTGCAGATCGAGTTCTTCCTGATCGACGTGCGTGAACAGAACCTTGCGATCGACGACGTAGGAGGCGCGGTGCGGGACAGCCCAGAACAGGTTCGGGAGCTTGCAGACTTCCTGGATGACCCGTTCGAGGACGCGCTGCGACACAAGGACCGCGGCGGGGTCAGCCGCACGGAGGATCTGTTGCAACTCGGCCAGTTTCATGAAGCAGTGGCTAGTGGTTAGGGGTTCGTGATTAGTGAAGAGAGGAACCGCCCGGTCCTCACTAACCATTAACCACTATACACTAACCACCATGCAAGTGACGACCTACTACCTGGAGATGACCGAGCCGGCCGCGCTGCGACCTGTACGTGCCCGGCGGCACGATTTCGAGATTCGCCGAGCGGAGATTCCCTCCCCCGAGTTGAATCGCTTTCTGTACACCGCCGTCGGCGGCGACTGGTACTGGACGGATCGCTTACCGTGGACCTACCGCCAGTGGCTCGCCTACCTGAACCGTCCGGAGTTGCAAACCTGGGTGGGCTATCTCGCGGGCACTCCCGCCGGTTACTGCGAGTTGGAGTCCCAATCCCGCGGCGATGTGGAGATTGCCTACTTCGGCCTGTTGCCGAGCTTCGTCGGCCAGGGACTGGGCGGTGCGCTGTTGACGGCAGCGGTCGAAAAGGCCTGGGCGATGAAGGCGGCGCGGGTGTGGCTGCACACCTGCACGCTGGACCATCCAACGGCCCTGCACAACTACGAGCGGCGCGGGTTCCGAATCTTTCGGGAAGAGGTGACGGTGAAGGAGTTGCCGGGGTCGTCGCCGGGGCCTTGGCCCGGTTCGGGGGAGCACCCATGAGCCTCGCCTTTGAGTGGGATGAGAAGAAAGCGCGTACGAACCTGAAGAAACATGGCGTCTCATTTGAAGAGGCCGCCACGGTCTTCGGGGATCCCCTTTCGCTCACGATCGGCGATCCGGTACACTCCGAGGAGGAAGACCGCTTCGTCACGCTTGGGGAATCCGACCGCGGCCGTCTCCTCGTCGTGGTGTCCACGGATCGAGGCGAGAAGATCCGCATTATCAGCGCTCGAGTCGCAACCCGACGTGAAAGGACAGACTATGAAGAAGGGGCCTAAGAAGCAGCGTCAGCCGGAAATGCTTGAAGAATACGACTTCAGCAAAGGTGTGCGCGGGAAGTACGCCAAACGCTATGCCGAGGGGAGCAACGTCGTGGTGCTTTCACCCGACCTTGTCCCCTACTTTCCCGATTCTGAATCAGTCAATCAAGCTCTCCGGGGCCTGGTGGACCTCGCCTTGAAAAGCACGGAGAGGTCTGCTGGCTAATGCCTTCCACCAAAGGGGAAGGACTGGCGGCTGTGCGCGACTGCTTACTCACGCAGCTGTGGCACAGGCAATGTGGGTAACGCGGCGGCGATGTCGTCCACCGTCGCCGGCGGCAGCGGGTGGAAGTGTTGCCGCGCCAGGTGCGGCGAATGGACGACGCACTCCTTCTCGATGACGTAATAGCGGTTGTAGCCGTCGCGCAGCTCGTTGACCCACGTCAGATCGACGCCCGGCAAGAATGCCTGCCAGCGTCGATTGAAGGTCTCCAAACTCTCCACCAGTTCGCGCAAAGCCCGTCGCAGGGTACGCACCGAGGAGGTTGGCTCCACAGCCACGCGCAACCGCGGCGATAGTTCTTCATGCAGCCGCACGAGCGGCTCCAGATGCCCGTCTGCCAGCAAGGGCCGCAGCCGGAGCCAATCGCCCGCCAGGGCGTAGAGCATGCCGAGGCGCAGACGGACCATCGGCAGCCACTCCTCGCGCTTCTGCCGGCAGCGCTCAACGACCTCAAGAAAGGCCCCCTCCGTCTCGCGCGCACGTCGTACATAGGCGGGAGCGCCGCCTTGGGCCATGAACTGTTTGACCGGGTCCATACCGGCCTCGCTGCCAACAATTGGGACATCATCCATCGGATACCTCTGCTCTGTCGCCCCTACGGTGTGACGCGCTCATACACAGTCTTGAAGTGCTCGACTGCCTCGTTCGGGTTCATGTTGAAGACCGCCTTGCCGATGGTCAGCCACTGCCCGCGGTGGAAGAAGAACACCGCCGAGGCATTGCGCAGGTTGCCGACAGCGGGTAACCCCTCCATGTCGCCGCCCTCGATCGCCTCGAACTGGATCGTGACTCCGACCAGCGCCACGATCTCGCCGGTCTTGCGCTCGCGGACGAACTCCACGTCTTTTTCCCACTGGCAGTCTTTCCAGCGCAGGCCGCGCGGCTTGCCGCTCGCCGCAGCGGCGTCGAGGAACCCGCGTTCAAGGCGCTCACGCTGGAGTTTAAACAGTTCGCGCGCCCGCTCCAGCAGCACCTGACGCCCGAAGCGCTTGAGCGGTCGCCACAAGATGGCCACGCCAAGAATGACAAGGACCGCGATTACCGGGACGGGCCAGTCCATCATGCACCAATTCTTCGGGGCGGGTCGTTCAGGTTGTCTCGGGTTGTTGTACATTTCCGCCGGGAGGAATGGCAGAGGCAAGCGAACGGGCTGTGCGCGGGCTTGTCAGCCGTCCGCGCGCGAAGGACAATAACAGGACAACAAGCCCAGGCCGCCCCTTGCGAGGGATCGTTCGTGAACCTGATCCTGGCCGTTTGCTGGCTGCTCGTGGCGGTGGTGCTGATGGTGTTGTCGGCCACTTCGCCCGACGCCCCCTACGCGCGTCTCGGCCAGACCGGGCTTCCCACCGTCATTGTGCCGATCTTTTTCTTCTTCTACAACCTGGGGCGCTGGTGGGCGGTCCGCGCCGCCGAGCGCCGTCGAAAGCTGCGTCAACCGCCCGCGCACCGCCGCGACCGCCACGAGCACGACCGCGCGCGCGAGCGCCCGCCCGACCCGAACTTCGACTTCACGGACCAGCCGCCTCCGCCGCGTCCTCCCAGCGCCGAACCACGAGCATAATCTCGACGCCCTCCTTCTGGGTCGCCGGAAATAACTTGGCAACGCGAGGGGATTCCGGGACAATTTCGCTCGGAAGCCGAATTCCGGCGCATTCGGCGACGGAACAATGGCCCGTATCAGCCTCCTGGAGTCCTCCCTTGAACCCTGCCGTTTCTTTTCGCCGATTCTCTCTCCTGATAGTGATCTGTCTCTGCGTCGGGTTGGGTGTCTTGCCCGCCGTGCCGGCGCAGCAGGCGGCCCAGGGTCGCAAGGCGGTCGAAGGCCGTAACGGGATGGTGGTGTCGGTGTCGGCGCCCGCCAGCGACGCCGGCCTGGAGATTCTGAAGGCAGGCGGCAACGCGGTGGACGCGACCGTCGCCACGGCCTTTGCTCTCGCGGTCACCTATCCGCCGGCGGGCAACATCGGCGGCGGCGGCTTCATGGTTGTCCACCCACCACAAGGCAAACCGACCGTCTTCGCGTATCGCGAAACCGCCCCGGCGAGCGCGACGAAAACCATGTTTGGCCCGAAAGACAGCGTCTATGGCCACAAGGTCGTCGGCGTGCCGGGGACGGTGCGCGGGATGGCGCTCGCCCATCAGCGTTTCGGCAAGCTCCCCTGGAAAACCGTCGTGCTGCCGGCGATCAAGCTGGCCCGCGAAGGGTTCGCCATCGACGAGTACCTCGCCCGCTCGCTCAACGGCGTCGTCGCCGAGGCCCGCGATTTCGCCGAGCTGCAGCGCGTCTTTCGCAAGGCGAAGGGCAAGTGGGCCGCAGGCGACCGCCTCGTGCAGCCGGACCTGGCGCGCACCCTTACCCGGATCGCCGAGCAGGGACCGGAAGCGTTCTACACCGGCTCTGTCGCCGACCAGATCGCCGCGGAGATGAAGGCGGGCGGCGGGCTGATCACGAAAGCCGACCTCGCCGGCTACAAGGCGGTCGAGCGCGAGCCGATCCACGGCACCTATCGCGGCCACGACGTTTACGGCCCACCGCCGCCGAGTTCCGGCGGAATTTGCCTGATCGAGATGCTCAATATCCTCGAAAACTTCGACCTGCGCAAACAGGGTCGCTCTGCGCCGGAAACGCTGCATCTCCTGATCGAGGCGATGCGACGCGCCTTCTGCGACCGCGCCCGCCATCTCGGCGATCCGGCCTTTGTGACAATCCCCGCCCACCTGACGACGAAGGAATACGGTCGCAAGTTAGCGAAGGCGATCGACCTCAAACGGGCAACGCCGAGCGCCGACCTGGCGAAGGACATCCCACTGGCCGGCGAGGGCGACAACACGACGCACTTCTCGGTGATCGACAAGGACGGCATGGCGGTGGCGAACACCTACACCCTGGAGCGCGGTTATGGCTCGCGCGTGGTGGTCAAGGGGGCCGGTTTCCTGCTGAACAACGAGATGCTGGATTTCAACTGGCGGCCGGGGTACACGGACCGCAAGGGCGCCATCGGCACCGAGCCGAACCTCGTCGCGCCGGGCAAACGCATGCTCAGCTCGCAGACGCCGACCATCGTGGCGAAGGACGGCAAGGTCGTGCTGGTGACCGGCAGCCCCGGCAGCCGGACGATCATCAACACCGTCTTATGCGTGGTGGTGAACACACTCGACTTCGAGATGGATATTCAGCAAGCAGTGGACGCGCCGCGGTTGCATCATCAGTGGTTCCCGGACACGGCGCGGCTGGAGAAGCTCGATCACTTCGCGACGGCGGCCAAAAGCCTGCGGGCGATGGGTCATCGGTTGGCGACCGCCAAGCAGGGGGACGCACACTCGATCTGGGTCGATCAGAAGACCGGGCGCTATCTCGGGGCGGCGGATCGCCGCCTGAGCGGCAAGGCGGCGGGCTACTGAGACACGGTCCGGGTGAGAGGGTCTGCTTGGGGAGCCCGAAGCGCCAGCGAGGACGGTCCTCGCTGGCGCTTCGGGCTCCCCAACAGCAGAAAATTCCGCGAAAGTGCTGTTGCCAGCCCACGCGAGCGAAGATACGATCATATCAATGCTGATTGACTGGTTCTCTCCCACCAAACTCCCTCCGCACACCCTCACCATTTGAGGCGAGTGGTACAAGAAGTGTGAGCGGGTCTGCCGCCACAACAAAACTCTCCCACGCCAGGTCGGCCGCCCAACGCACGACTGCGCCAGCACCCTGTAACCGTTCGCTGGCCGGCAAACGGCTCTGTGCCTGGCACAGTCGCGGCTCTCCTCTTCTGGGAGCCGGGAGAGCAAGGTAGATCGCCTGCCCGAAGGAGAACGATTTGATGGTTCCGTTGCGCTTCCTGTCGCCCTTGTTCTTGGCGTGCGCACTCCTGAGCGCTGGCTGCGGCCAGCAGCGCGAACTGAAGGAGATCTATCCCGTGCGGGGCAAGGTTCTCTTCGAGGGCAAGTCGCCGCAGGGGGCGCGCGTGGTCTTCCATCCGGCCGGCAATCCCGACCCCAGAGCTATCCTGCCCCACGCCGAGGTTGGTGCCGATGGAACCTTCGTCATGAGCACCTATAACTTCGAGGATGGCGCCCCAGCGGGCACCTATGCGGTCACTGTGACGCACTTTCAAGGAGGCGGTCCGACGAACCTGTTGCCGGCGCGCTATGACAATCCCTCCACTTCCGGCCTGCAGGCGATCGTTCAGGAACAGAGTACCGAACTGCCACCGGTCCACCTGACCAGGAACGGCACCACCCCGAAAACGCCTTGACCATCCGGAGCCTGACCTTGTTGTCGTACCCAAAAGAGAGGGGCCAGAGAATGCGTGACCTGCACTGCGTGCGCCGCCGGCACGGCTTTACGCTGATCGAATTGCTGGTGGTCATTGCGATTATCGGCGTCCTGATTGGCCTGCTTGTGCCTGCGATCCAGCAAGTGCGCGAGTCCGCCAATCGCACCCAGTGTTTGAATAACCTGAAGCAGACCGGCCTCGCCATGCACGCGTTCACGGACGCTTACAAGTGGTTTCCGCCTGGGGCGGTGACCAGCCCAACCTCGGCCGCGGCCAAAAGGCTTGGTCTCACCGGGACGTCGAACGGTAGTGGCGGCTATACCAACGGGCCCTACAGCGGCACCATGCCGTTCCTGCTGCCCTACCTTGAACAAGGAACGGTCGCGGGCAAATACACTTTGAACCTCCCCTGGTGGGATCCTGCCAACTCCAGCATCGCCACCGGCGTCATTCAGACGCAATTGGCGATCACCCGCTGTCCCTCGTCACCCGTCCCCGGCCAGTTCGAGCGCTACTGGCAAAACCCTGCGGGCTACAGCGGCTACGGCGGCTCGGGCTACACCGATACGACCTTCACCGGCGGCGGGCCGGGCGCAGCCTGCGGCGATTATGCCCCCGTGGTCGGCATCAATTACACGCTGATGCGCTCCTTGATCCCCACCTGGCCGTATCCCAGCCCGCCGACAGTGCTCCCAGCGAACAACGTCTGCCGGCCGATCGAGGTCCGCGACGGGCTGTCCAATACGGTCGTCTTTGTCGAGGCCGCGGCCCGGAGCAATTACTCGTATTACGGTCGAACCCAGACGAGCGCTTTCATCACGGGCGGCGGTTGGGCGACTCCGGGCAATGGCGTCACCCCGCAGGGAAGCTATCTCAACCCCACCTCGGGCAATGTCGGGCTGACCGTCGGACCTTGCACGATGAATTGCACGAATGTTTACAACATCTACAGTTTCCACAATGGCGGCTCGAATATGCTCTTCGGGGACGGCTCGGTTCGCTTCATGAGTGAGACGGTCACCTGGCAGCAACTGGCACCGCTGTTCACGCGCGCCTATGGAGAGATAGTCGATCCGGCAACATTCTAGAGCAGATCGCATTCGCGTAGAGCGGACACAAGCCCGGCGCTGGCGCTCCGGGCTTGTGTGTCCCGGCGCTGGCGCTCCGGGCTTGTGTCCGCTACACTCGTGTACAATGCGCTCTAACGGAGGGAAGAGGCTCACGAGGTAGTTGGAGAAGCGCGGAAGACAACGTCCTCCTGGGCCGTCCCGTTGCCCGGTACGCGCCGGAAGACGAGTGGGATGGGCAGGTCGTTGTCGTGCCAGAATCCCTCGTCAACACAGAACGTCGTGTTGCGGAAGATCAGCTCGCGGGGATGCACAGGGAAGACAATCGGCGGCAGCAGTTGCTCGTCCGGCGTGTGCTTGCTCACGTCGATCGCGACATAGTCCCTGTCCCCATCCGCCGGATAGAGACGGCCGCTCAGGCCAGACACCCGCACCAAGAGCCCCTCCGCCACATCGTAGGTTGGCCGCTGTGCGTCGAACGTCACGACAACGAGGGCCGATTTGCCCACCATGAACAGGCGCCGGCCGTGGTCGTCGAGCGTATCGCGGACGCCGGTCAACAGCAGCGGTTTCTGGAACGCCTGCCGAGACTCCTCGTCTTCCGTTTCCAACACCGCCCAGGTGGACCGTTCGAGATCAACGAGGTATTCGAGGAACACTTCCGGAGTGAATAGGGACTCGGCCTCCCACAAGTCGCCGTCCGCGTCGGCCACCCGCAAGGCACACGACAGGACGTCGCGCTGCGGCTCGCGCTGTTTGACCGCGAGACGGAAAGCCCCCTCAAGGCGAGAGGCGGTAATCACCAGATCGCCGGCCTCGGTTGTGGGGAAGGCCACCTCACGGGGCGGGGCATAGAGGTCGTTGCCGAGTTGGATCGGCACGAACCGCCCTTCCAGGGCGGCAGGCTCGGGGTCGGCGATGGGAGAGCGGGCGGGGCGGAAGGTGACCGCCGGCTGCGGCGCTCGCTTGCTGCGCAGCCGGGAAAACCGCAGCGGCAGCGGAATGTCCGCCTCGCCGAAGGAGCCCTCCTCATGCGGATAGACCTGGCCCGCCGCGAGCAAGGTCCGCAGCCGCAGGGTGAAGTAGATTGGCGGCGCGTTGTCGTAGTTCCCTTCACCACCACTTTTCGGGTCTTCATTGTCCTCTTCTTCTTCTTCGGGATCCGGACGAACCGGGAGACGAGGCTCTTCGCCAGGGGCAGGAACGTGGTGGCGATTCCAACTCCCGAACAGCCCGGAGGCTCGCACCAGGAGTGTGTCGCCCTCCAGGACCGTGATGTCGTACGTCGGCCCCTGATGCTTGAACACCAAAGGGAACACCATGTCGTCGAGCACGAAGCAGCGATGGAAGCGATCGTCGAGCCGATCATTCGCACCTTCGAGGACGCAACGGCCGGCGAACGCCTTGCGGAAGCCCTCGGGCGCATGAGCCTCAAAATGGGCCGGCTCGCGCCGCGTCAGGTCGATCATCCGCCCGACGAGCAGCCGCGGCGATGGGTCGATCCGCGCCTCCCATAGCCGCCCGTTGCTATCGGCGATGCGAAAAAGAAGGTGGAAAATATCGCCATCACCGCGTCCTGTTTTGTGCGTGAAACCGAAGCCGATCTCAGCCTCCACTTCCGCCGGCTCGATGCGCAATACCCCCGAGGGGACGGCCGCGTATTCGACCACCCACTGGTTGTTGAGACGGACAGGGGCAAAATGGGGCCGCCTGGATTTGCCCACGGCAGAAGCTCTCCTTTCGGCCGCCTGGCGGAGGCTCAACCGCGCTGGACCGGGAAACGCCAGGTCTGCGGCGTCCACTGCGCCGTCTGCCAGCGGTCGCGGGTGCCGAACTCGCGCACGATCATTTCCTTGCGGCCGACCTCGAAATACAGGATCGCCTGGTTCACGTGCTGGAAGTGGCTGGCCTTGTCGGTGTTGAAGATGGGGATACCGGTCTTCGCCGCCGTCCGCGTGCCGTCCCAGTGGAAGAGGCGGCGTGCATGCGTATGCCCGTAGCAGATGCCGATCACGTTGTAGTTACGCAGCGCCTGGTAGTAGGCGCGGACGTCGCACGGATCCCACTCGTGATTTCCCGCCGGCGCCTTGGGGTCGCACGGCAGGCTGTAGCGGGCGACATCGACGTGGTGCGTGATGATGACTGGCCGGTTACTCTCGCCGACGTGCCGGTTCAGGTCGGCGACGAGGAATGCAAGGCTGTCCTGCGGGTGGTAGCGGCGTCGTCGGGCGGTCTCCGCGACGGCGCCGACGACGATGCCCAGACAGAGGAAATGAATGCCACCCCAGTCCCAGGAGTAATGCAGGCCGTTGGCCGAGACGTTCATCAAGCCAGGACGGTTCTTGTTACGCGTGCGGATGGCACCTGGGACGAGACCGTCGCCTTGCGGGGCGTCGTGGTTGCCGTGGACCTCGTAGACCGGGAAGCGCAGGCGGCCGTCCTTGCCGGTCAGCCCGAAGTCGGCGACGTAGGCGGCCAACTCGGTTTCCTGCATGCGGACGAAGTTCTTGCCGGTCCGGTCCCCCGAGTCGATGAGGTCGCCGGCGTGGATCAGGCCGCGCGGCGTGGCGACCTTGCCGCCGCCCGCCTTCTCGGAGATGGCCGTGCCCGGCAGACGGTTGAGCCAGTCCACCAGGCGCGTCGTGAGCAGGCGCGAGGTGGCGGTCAACTGCTTCGCCTGCTCGCGATTGGCGAGGTAGTGCGTATCGCCGATCAGGAAGAACGACACGATATCATCGTTGGCCGGCGCGCCCGCTGCCAACACTTGTGCGGGGAGAGTGCCCCCGGCCAACCCCGCTGCCGAGAGACCGAGGAATTGTCGCCGCGATAGTTGCTTCATGAGCGTCATCCCGCCAGGCTTGGTGTTTCGCAGAGTCCCGCCTCACTACCACGGTTCGAGCTTACCGTCGCGCAGACGCGGAGGCAATGCTCTGCTCTGGTAATGTTCCCCTCGGCGCGTCGTTCTCGCTGCTGCGTCTCGTTACAATGCCAAGAAGGTCCGCGCCACTCTCCTTGCGGTTGGGACGGACAACGAGAACAGCAGCCAACGGAGCCACGAGCAAGCCATGTCAGCGATGACCCCCTGGAGATTGATCGAGCCGGACGTGCCGAACGCCCTGCGGGCGTACCCTCGGCCGCTCGACGCGCTCGCCGCGGGTGAAATTCCCGCGATCGTGTTGCGGGGCGCTTACCCGCTCGCGATGTGCCAGCGACTCTACGAGAAATTGCTCGCCGAGGGACTGCTCTACGACCCCGCCTTGCCGGTGCCCGAGCGATTCCTGGAGAGCGGCATCCCCGAAGGGTATTACCGCGAAGGTCGGGCCGGCACCGAACGGCGCGCGTGGCAGGAGCGGCTGGCCAGCGGCAAGCGGCGCATCGACATCGGCACCAGCCTGGGCTATCGCGGCTCCGACCCGGCGGCGTTCTTCGCGCACGCCGAGCAAACCCACCAGCTTTTCGCCCGCCTGTTCGCCGATCTGCCCGATCCGGTGCGACTGCTCTACGATCGGCTAGGCGACCTTTCGCGAGGTAAAAAGGCGGTTACCGCTCATGAGCCAGATGGACGGCGCTACGGCCCTGCGATCATTCGAGCGCACTACGGCGGTTACACCTACGCGCCGCACTTCGACTCGGTGCGCCTGCGCGAGCGACGCGAGGATTACGCGGTCCATCAATTCGCTCATCAGTTCGCCGGCGTGCTGGTGCTGAAGAACAGCGAGCGCGAGGGACGGGCGGCGCAATGCACGCTGCACCGCTACCTCTGGCAGCCCGAGGTACAGCCGCACCTCGACGCCGGCACCTTCCACGATTTCGCCGCCGCGCGGCGGATCGAGAACGTGCAGGTGAGCCTGGAGCCGGGCGATTTGTACTTCTTCAACACGCGGCTCATCCACGAGGTTCCCGGCGTCGATGGCACCGAGCCGCGCATCGTCCTGGCGACGTTCATCGGCTACAGCCCGGACCGGGAGGATATTTTCGTCTGGTCGTGAAACTGGGGCAAACACGAACCCCCTGCCAGCGGTTCCTGTCATGTCGGCAGCACTCACGTCAGGGGGAGTCATGAGACAAAAGGACTGGACGGAAACTGACTGGCTGCGATGCACCGAACTGGGCCTGCTGTTCCGCCATCTCCAGTGGCGCTGCAGGGACTGGAAGGCGGAATGGTTCGGCTGGTTGGGGTATCGCCATCGGCAGTTGAGCGCTCGAAAAGTCCGCCTTCTCGCTTGTGCTTGTTGCCGCCGAATCTGGCACCTCCTCCCCGAGGAGGGCCGTCAAGCCGTGGAGGCCAGTGAGTACTGGGCAGACGCGGTGCTTGCTGAAGGGGACCCTCCCCGCACCATCACTTATCGGGCGAGCGCGTCTGCGGCAGAGCGGGCTGTAGCCAATGCGGCGATTGGAGACGCAAAGCACGCCGCTGGTGAGGCGCGGGTTGCTCTGGTCAACGTGGCGTGCCGTGAGGCCAAGGAGGCGGCGCGGAGGACTCGTACAAAAGCAGCGCGCGGGGCTGCTTATCAGGCGACCACTACACTCTCGAAAAGCACCGCTGAGGCAGAGAGGAAGGCCCAGTGCGATCTCATCCGTG
>DASPXY010000638.1:0-5285 GCA_035637055.1 Gemmataceae bacterium
CGGCGTGCGCAGCTCGTGACTCATGCGGGCCAGAAACTCACTCTTGGCTCGGTTGGCAGCCTCGGCGGCCTCCTTGTCCTTGCGCAAGGCCTCTTCCTGCTTGCGCTCGGTCACGTCGGTGCAGCAGCGTACCCACTCCAGCACCTGGCCGCGCGTGTCCAGTACCGGGACGCTGCGACACAGAAACATGCGGTAGCAACCGTCACGACGGCGGATGCGCAGCTCGTCCTCAACGTAGGTCTTGCTGGCAAGGGCCTCGGCCCAGCGGCGGGTGAAGGCCGCGCGATCCTCCGGGTGAATCCCCTGCAGCCAGCCCTCGCCGCGGGCGTCCTGCTCCCCCTGGCCGGTGAAGGCGCACCAGCGCGACATCTCGGTATTGCGCCCCTGGGCGTCGGTGATCCACAACAGGGCTGACGTGCTGCCGACGACCGTGCGGTAGCGGTGCTCTCGGGTATGCAGCAGGGCTTCGCGCTCGGTCAGGGCAATGCCCATCACGTTGAAGCCGCGCGTCAGCTCGGCGATCTCCGCCGGTCCCGAGGGCGGGACGACGGTGAACTCTCCCTTACGCAGTCGCGCGGCCGCGTCGCGCAGCTCGTGGATCGGCCGCGTCACGCCGCGCGCGGACTGCAGACTGACAAGGAGCGAGAGGAGCACCGCCAGCACCACTGCCCCTACGATGGCCCAGATGCCTTCGCGCGTCATCTGTTGCACCTGCTGCCGGCGCTCGCCCAGGCGCTCCTTTTCGGCGTGTGCCAGCTCGTCCGCACGGCGGCGAATCTCGTTCTGCAGACCAATGGACTGGCGCAGCTGGAGTTGGGCAAACCATTTGCTCCAATTACCCTCTGCCATGGGCGGACGCTGGGCGATGAGGTTGAAGTCCTGCCGGGCCAACTCGTGCCACTTCCGCTCCAGGGCGGTGAAACAGTCCAGCTCCCGCAACCGCGCCGGGTCGGCGCCCACGAGCGCGCGCAGGGCCTCCAGGTCGAGCAAGACGTCCTGCCGGCTTCGTTCGTAAGTACGCGCGAAGGCGGCATCCCCGAAGAGGTGGTGGGCGCTCTCGGCCGCCGCCATGCTCGCGACGCCTTCCTTGAGTTTGTACACCTTGGTGAGGACTTCCTGAGTGCGTTGCTCGCGGTCGAGGGCCCCCAGGAGGCGCTGAATGGTGACGGAGGCGACCAGGGCGGCGCAGAGGAACAGCAACAGGGGAATGGCGTACCCGAGGAAAAGGCGCAGCCAGAGAGAGTTGAGTCGCGCGGTCATCGCAGCGCCACCCCGCCAAGGTTCGTTTCGCCGCGGTTCACAATACCGCCTCTGCTTGGGACACCGCCTGGGTGAGTGCCCCAGCAGGGCGCCGCCACTCACGAGCGGCTGCTGGCCAACCGAGCCATGCGGTCAACAAAGGCAAAGGGATCTTCAATGAGCGGCTTGGTCACATACTCGGCGCAGCCGCACGCCATCGCCTGGTCGATGTCTTCCGGCATGGCGTGCGCCGAAATGGCCACCACCGGGATCGCCGCGGTCCGCACCGACTCCTTGACGCAGCGCATCAGGGCCAGGCCGTCCATTCCTGGCAGTTGCAAATCTACCAACATCAGATCGGGAATATCGTTTTCGAGCAGTTGCAGGGCATTCTCTGCCGACTCCGCCTCCAGGACATCAAACCGGATTGCCAGAATGTCGCGCATGAGTTTGCGGTTGATGGCGTTGTCTTCGACCAGAAGGGCGAGCGGCATCGTCTTCCTCCGAGCCGTGGGCAGGGCGCTTGCCTGGATGTGCGGTGACATGATTCCTCCGTAACCGTGGACCGTGGACCGTGAACCGTGAACCGTGGAAGAGACCTCTTCACGTCCACGGTTCACGGTCCACGATCCACAGTTCACTCACAGCTGGCGGCGCGTGCGGATTTGCTGGGCGAACTCCTCCGGATCGGGCAGGCCCATCAGCAATACGCCCTTCTTGTCCTGGGAGCGTGTGACCAGAGCGATGTCGCCGACACCCATCAGGCGGCCCAGCAGATTTTGGTGGACCGCGATCTCGGCAACCTCCTTGTGAGGCACTTCGGTCACCTGACTGTGCAGCGCACCTGTACGCAGCAGCGTCCTCTTGGTGGTCACCGTGATCGAGGTGCCGATCATGCGCAGCCACCACAGCCCTAAATGGAACATCCCGAAGGCGACCATGACCACCCCGAGCAATCCCAGAAGCAAGCCGCCTTTGATGACGGCCGCCAGCAAGAACCCCAAACCCAACACGGCGATCAGGGCGTAGGCCACACTGCGGAAGGGGTAGCGGCGGAACATCATCGGATGGACCGTCAGCAAGTCCGTCTCGACGTCCGGCGCGGCGCGGACCGCTTCTCCATTGGTCGCGAGGGGTACCTGGGCGACCTCATGTGCCAGACCGGGGGAGATGACGAGATTCGGCATTGGCTGGGCGGCGGGAACCTCCAACTTGAAAGGCTTGTGGCAGAGCGGATTGGGACAGGTAATCGTATGCTCAGCCTGTGCCGCATCGACATCGATCGACTGGCCGCAATGCGGACATTTATAAGTAAGCAGTTGTGCCTGCGTCATTGTTCGCTCCATGAGTGGGCAGAAGTCAAAGGGCAGAGGTCAGAGGTCAGAGCCCGAGCGCCAGCGAGGGGAGTAGCGGATTCCCTCCTGACGCTCGGGCTCTGACCTCTGACTTCTGATCGCGGTTTACACTGTTGGCCGTCGCACTGACCCGGTGATCAGGGACACCACGAACAGAACCAGGAAGACGAAAAAGAGGATCTTCGCAATTTCGGTCGCCGTCCCGGCCACCCCCAGGAAGCCAAAGAAAGCGGCGATGATGGCGATGATCAGAAAAGTCAAAGCCCACTGCAACATGAAACACGCTCCTTTCAAGCACAGGTGATGAAGCCCACGGCTTGCCACCCGTGGGTTTGCGGACTCTACGTTGGTTCGCCTACGGTCACCGTGTTGGTAACCGCGCCGAGGTTCTCGTCAGGCTTCATCGAGACTAGCTGCTGGATCGCGGTAATCTTCCTCCCAACGAACATCACGTTCGGCAGGATGAACTCCTCCGAGGCGCCCCCGGTCGGCGCCATGTGGATGTCGCCCGAGCCCAACCCCAGGATCCAGTGGCGGAACAGGTCATTGCGCAGTTTGTAGAGCGACATGCCGTGCGTGTCGTAACTGCGCGAGCCGCCGCCGAAGACCATCTGATGCACGACCTGACCGGGGCGGAATACCCAGTAGTCGAAGCGATCGAAGAAGAACACGCCCAGCGCCCACATGAGGAACACGGCTGTCGAGAAGAACACGTAAAAGCCGAGATTCATGAAGATGGCCAGCCTGCTGATGGCACGGAAGATTTCCTCCCACCAGTCGAGGTAGGCGAACATGAAGGTGAGCGCCAGCAACACCGTGATGACCATGGCCGAGGCGATGCCCCGCAAAGTCGCATTGGTCAGCAACACCACCAGGACGAACACCATGGTGAAAATGACGCCCAGGTTCTTGCTGGGGTGAATAATCACCACCGCGTTCGAGAACACGAAACTCTGGCCTTCCAGCCAGGTCAGGATGGCGAAGAAGTACCCGAGCACCCAGACCGGCCACCAGTAGAGCAGCGCGGTGTGGCTGTAGACGCGGATCTCCTGCGGCCTGACCCGTGCCACGGCAGTATTCGGGGCGGCTATTGGGGTAGCAATGCTCATAAACAGGACTCCAGACCGTCGCGGCGCAGGCCGGACGATAGGGGTAACGGTTGCTTGCCAGCAGATGGCTCCTCGTTGCCGTGGGTCGTTCCATCACCCCGGCGGGATAATGATGAGTGAGAAGCAGTTTCTGTGCCAATGACAGAAAGCCCACAGGCCGTGGCCCGTGAGCCTGGGAGAACATCCAACCAGAAGGGAAATGCTCATACACCGCGCACGCCGCTTCTCAGCGTATATGCGCGAACCCCTCCCCCCAACCCCCTCCCCGAAGCGGAGAGGGGGAGAAGAAGAAACGTGTCTGGCTGGCTCCCCCTCTCCGTTGCGGGGAGGGGGAGAAGAAGAGACGTGTCTGGCTGGCTCCCCCTCTCCGCTTCGGGGAGGGGGTTGGGGGGAGGGGTTCGCGCCCCGCTTCTCAGTGCGGATCACTCCTCGGCGGGGTGTCCCTTGCGCTCGATCTTATACTCGGCAATCTTGGCGGTGAGGCTGCGGCGCGACAGGCCGCAGATGCGGGCACAGCGGCTGACGTTGCCGCCGGCCTTCTCCAGAGCCTTCGCGATGTATTGCCGCTCCAGCACGGCGACGGTGCCGCGCGTCAGCTCGGGCAGCGGTGTCGCCAGGTCAACCTTGAACGGCGTCCGCGGCGTGCGCGGCGCCGTCAGCTCCGGGGGCAAGTGTTCCAGTTCAATGACATCGTGCCGCGCCACCACGCAGGCCCGCTCGATCACGTTCGCCAGCTCCCGGATGTTGCCCGGCCAGGGATAATTGAGGAGAATTTCCATCGCCTGAGGCGAGATCGTTTTCGGCGCCTCGCCGGGGCGGGCGTACTTGGCGGTGAAGTGGGCCGCCAGCAGCGGGACGTCCTCCGGCCGCTGCCGCAATGGCGGAAGTTCGATGCGGACGACGTTGACGCGGTAAAAGAGATCCTCGCGGAACTTGCCCTGCTTGACCAGCCGCACCAGCGATTTGTTGCTGGCGGCGATCAAGCGCAGGTCCACCTCGATGCTCTTGGAGCCGCCGATGCGCTCGAAGCGGCGTTCCTGGAGCACACGCAGCAACTTGGCCTGGATGGCGGGCGGCACCTCGCCGAGTTCGTCGAGGAACAGCGTGCCGCCATTGGCCAACTCGAAACGTCCCTGCCGTTGGGCGAGCGCGCCGGTGAAGGCGCCTTTTTCGTGGCCGAAGAGTTCGCTCTCCAGCAGCGTCTCGGGCAAGGCAGCACAGTTGACCGCCACGAACGGGCCGGTGCGGGTGTGGGCGGATGCCTGATGAATGGCCTGCGCGACCATTTCCTTGCCGGTGCCGGTCGCCCCCTCGACCAGCACCGTCGTCGTGGTGTGAGCGACGTTGGCAATTAACTCGAAGATGGCGTGCATGCGCGGGTTCTTGCTGATGACGTCGCGGAAGGCGTAGCGGTTGTGCATCTGCTCGCGCAGGTAGAGCACCTCGTCTTGCAACGAGCGCTCGCGCAGGGCGCGCTGCACGACCAGGCGCAGGTGGTCGGGGTCGATCGGCTTGGTGAAGAAATCGTAGGCGCCGAGGCGCATTGCCTGGACGGCCTGGTCGATGCTGCCGTGGCCGGTCA
>DASPXY010000639.1:0-15612 GCA_035637055.1 Gemmataceae bacterium
AGGTCGAGCGGGAAGGCGACGAGGATGTCCTTTATGTCCAGGTGGCGTTCGAGCGCCCCCCCACGGAGAGCAGTCCTCCGCTGACGATCCGCGGATGGTGCCGTCTCGGCCGGCTCCCGCTCGAAGAACTCGTCCCGAGCGTGCTCTGGTTCTTCCTCAAAATCACCCTGTTCCTGATCGGCGCCCTGGTTCTCTGGAACCGGCCCTCGGACACCGGCGCGGCGGTCTTCTTCCTGCTTTGCATCGTCACGCTCGGCGCCTACATGGGCGGCTATCACTGGCCCTACATCGCGACCCAGCCGGCCCTGCTCCTCGTCTTCATGGTCTGCGGTGTGCTGTTGCCCGTGGTGAGCCTGCACTTCTACCTGACTTTCCCCCGACCGAAGGTGTGGTTCCAGCGCCATCCGCGCTGGACGCTCCTCGCAGTCTACGGCCTGCCACTGGCGTTCCTTGCGTTCCTGGTGTTCCTGTACTTTCGCGCCCGCTGGAGTGTGCGACACGAACCGCCCTTCGACGTTGCCGCCGCCCTGGATCTGCTTCGCAAGGCGATTTACGTCTATTTAGGCGTGGCCGCCGCGTACTTTCTGGCCAGCGTGATCGCCCTGCTGCATAGCCATCGCACCGTCACCGACCCGACCGAGCGCAACCAGGTCAAGTGGATCCTCTATGGCGCTCTCCTCGCCCTCGTGCCGATCGGCTACTCGCTCTACCTCGCCATCTGGGAAACCGATGCCTTCGGGGCCGGCGCTGCCACCTGGCCCATGTTCGCCGCCTCGGCGTGCCTGACCGCCGCCTTCGCGGTCAGCATCACGCGCTACGGCCTGATGGAACTGGACAAGATCATCACCTCCGGCGCCGGCTATTTCCTCGTCAGCGCCCTCGCCGGCCTGGCCTATTACGCCATCGTGTTTCTCGGCACGCTCATCTTCAATCAGGCGCTCGTCAGTCCGCCGCTGACCCAGGCATTGACCGTCAGCACAACGGCGTTGGTGCTGATGGTGGTCCTCGACCTCGCCCGCAGCCGCGTCAAAAAGGCCTGGGGACGACGCTTCGACCGCGAGAAATACCAGCTCGACCGCACTCTCCAGCGGATGGGCCAGGCGATCCAGCAACTGGTCGATCCGCCGACGCTGGCGAATCGGCTGCTGCACGCCTCCGCTGAGTTGCTCGGCGTACCACGCGGCGCCGTCTATCTGCTGCGGGCCGAGGTTGGAGTCCCGCCTTTAGGCGGTGGCGAGGAGGCCCCCCGCCTAAAGGCGGGACTCCAACCGCCACTGTATCGCCTCGCCGGCTCGCTCGGTGAAGCCCCGGTCCCCGTCGAACTGCCCCCCGACGCACCCCTGGTGCAAGCGCTCCAGGGCCAGGGAGCCGTCACCCTGCCGGCGCGATGGGTCGGCGTCCCGCTGACCCCGGCCCAGGAGCAACTGCGCGCCCTCGGCGGGGAGATTGCCCATGCCCTGGCGCACGAAGGGCGCTTGCTGGCCCTGCTCGTGCTCGGGCCGAAGGACCGCTCGCCCTACTCGCCGGAGGATTTGAACCTGCTCGCCGCCTTCGCCCAAATCACGGTGCTGGCGCTGGAGAGCGCCCAGGGCCATCAGACGATCGAACTCCTCAATCGCGACCTGCAAAAAAAGGTCGAAAAAATCTCCGAACAGCAGCGTCGCATCCTCGCCCTGCAGAGCGAGCTACGCAGGCGGAAAGATGACAAGGTGACAAGGTGGCAAGGTGACAAGGTGACCGAAGTCAAACCTGCTCCTGTCACCTTGTCACCTTGTCACCCTGCCACCTTGTCATCTTCGGGGATTATCGGCTCCGGGCCAGAGTTGCGCCAGACCGTGTACCTCGTCCAGAAGGTGGCCGCCAACGAAAAAACCGTGGTGTTGATTCGCGGCGAGAGCGGCACCGGCAAAGGGCTGCTGGCCCAGGCCATCCACGACCACAGCCCACGCGCGGGGAAACCATTCGTCAAGGTCCATTGCGCCGCGCTGTCGCAAACGCTCCTGGAGAGCGAGTTGTTCGGCCACGTCAAGGGGGCGTTCACCGGAGCGCATCGCGACAAGGTTGGCCGTTTCGAGCTGGCCAACGGCGGTACGTTGTTCCTCGATGAGATCGGCGACATCTCTCTGGAGGTGCAGACCAAGCTGTTGCGCGTGCTCCAGGAAATGACCTTCGAGCGCGTCGGCTCCAGTGAGCCGGTGAAGGTCGATGTGCGCATCCTGGCGGCGACGCATCAGAACCTGGAAGAACTAATTCGCCAGGGCCGGTTTCGCCTCGACCTGTTCTATCGGCTGAATGTTTTCCCGATCGTGGTGCCGCCGCTGCGGCAGCGCTGCGACGACATTCCCGAGTTGGTGCAGCACTTTCTGCGCGTGGCAGCGAGTCGCTGCGAACGGCCGGCACCACAGATCGACGACGACGCCCTGAATATCCTCAAGCAGTATCACTGGCCGGGCAACATCCGCGAACTCGAGAATGTCATCGAGCGGGCGGTGGTGATCGCCGAGGGCGATATGGTGACGATGCAGGAGTTGCCCGAGGAGGTTCTGCACGCGGTGGATGGTCTCCCCGGCGCTCTGGGCTGGCCGGAAGAAGGCGAGGGGCTGGCGGAAGCGCCGCGCGGCGTCCGGTTGGAGCGCACCGAGCGCAACCGGCGGGAGCGCGAGCAGATCCTGCAGGCGTTAGCGGGGGCGAAGGGCAACAAGGCGGAGGCGGCGCGGGCGCTGGGCCTGGCCCGCAGCACACTGGTCAGCCGACTGAAGAAGCATGGGCTCGGCTGAGACGAGCCCGCTTGCGGGTGAGCGCTCTGAGTGCTAACCCGCAAGCGGGCCATCAGGAAACCCGCCATGAAGACTCGCCTTAATCTCCTGAATCCCTCCTGGATGCGCCCGGCCTTTTTCGTCGGCCTGTGGACGGTGCTGGCGCTCGCCGATGCCTACCAGTCCACGGTCCTCTCGGGGTTGCTCGAACGGCCGCGGCCAGCCGAGGAATTTGTCCTGTCCTCACTCTATCTCTTCTACAGCCTCGCGGCCCTTGCCGCGATGCTGATCTACCTCGCCGGTTGGCTCCCGTTCGAGGGGCCACGCTGGTGGGCCGCGCTGGCGGTCTTGTTGGCCGCCAGCCTCGTCATGGCCGTCCTCAAGGTCGCCCTCGACGTCCCGCTCGAACGGTTTGTCCGCCCCGACTATCCCCCCTTCCGGGCCAGGAGCGACCGGGAATTGTTCCACATCTTCTTCAACGTTCGGCTGCTGTTTTACCTGCTGTTGTTGTGGCTTTCCCTCGGGGTCGCGCAGGCGGTTGACTTCTACCGCAAGTACCGCGCTCGCGAACTGCACGCCTCGCGCCTCGAAGCTCAGCTCGTCCTGGCCCAGTTGCAGGTGCTCAAGATGCAACTGCAGCCGCACTTCCTCTTCAACACCCTCAACGCCATCTCCGCGTTGATTCACCAGGATGTCGAGATCGCCGACCGCATGATTGCTCGCCTCGGCGAACTGCTGCGCACGACCCTGGAAAACGCCGGCACGCAGGAAGTCACTCTCCACCAGGAACTGGAGTTCATCGCGCCGTACCTCGAAATCGAGCAGGCCCGCCTCGGCCCACGCCTGAGCCTGCGCATCGACGTGGACCCGGCCGTGATGGACGCACTGGTGCCGAACCTATTTCTGCAGCCGCTTGTCGAGAATGCAATCCGACATGGAATCGCGCCGCAAGCCGGCATGGGGTGGATCGAGATCACGGCGGCGCGCTCGGAGAGTTCGCTGTTGTTACACGTGCGTGACAATGGAGGCGGTCTTTCGTCGAATTACAGGGAAGGAGTAGGCGTCAGCAATACGCGAGCACGCCTGCAACAACTGTACGGGGCCGCCCAAACCCTGACGCTCAGCAACCACCCAGAGGGCGGCGTCCTCGTGACGGTCACCCTGCCCTTCCGAGAGCAGGACGAGAGAACGGCACAACCGCTGCAAGAAGTTCAGCCCAAGCACGTATCCGAGGGAGCGGAGGAGGGCGTTGCCGATGCGCGTACTGATCGTCGATGACGAACCGTTGGCCCGGCAGCGACTGCGGGCGTTGTTGGAGGCCGAGGCCGATATCGAAGTGGTCGGCGAGTGCGCTGACGGGCGTGCGGCGCTGGCTGCCGTGCGCGCCCACAAGCCGGACCTGCTCTTTCTGGACGTGTGTATGCCGGAGGCGGATGGTTTCGAGGTGCTCGAAGCTCTCGCCGACGCGCCCCCGCCGGGCGTCATCTTTGTCACCGCCTACGATCGCTTCGCCCTGCGCGCCTTCGAGGTCCACGCCCTGGATTACCTGCTCAAGCCCTTCGATCGGGAACGCTTTCAGAAGGCGCTGGAGCGCGGCCGCGCCCAGGTCGAACGGGCTCGCAGCGAGGACGTCAGCCGGCAGTTGCAGGCCCTGCTCGCCGACACGCGGACGGGGCGAAAATATCTCGACCGCGTCGTGATCAAGTCCACCAGCCGCGTGTTCTTCCTTCGAGTCGAGGAAATCGATTGGATCGAAGCAGCGGGCAATTATCTCAAATTGCACGCCGGCAACGAGGCCCATTTGCTCCGCGAGACGATGGGCAACCTGGAGGGCCGCCTCGACCCCGACAAGTTCCTGCGCATCCACCGCTCCACGATCGTCAACATCGAACGCATTCAGGAACTGCAGCCCTGGTTCCACGGCGACTATGTCGTCTTGCTGCGCGACGGCACGAAGCTGACGCTTAGCCGCAGTTATCGCCAGAAGTTGCAGGATCACTTCGGGAACGCATTGTGAAGCGGCGGGCACCTTTCTTGCTTGCGCCGAAATTGGCGGCAAGGGAACAAGGACACTTCGGCGCACACAAGCCCGGAGCGCCAGCGACGGGACGGTAGCATGGTCCCGTCGCTGGCGCTTCGGGCTTGTGTGTGTTGGTCCCGTCGCTGGCGCTCCGGGCTTGTGTCCAACTTTCGCCTCAGCAGCATCGTTCTCAGGAGGGGCAGTCGTGAACTGGCAATCGGACGAGGGCACGATCCACGAGAACTGCGTGGTATTCTTCGAGGTGAAGGGCGAGTTCGGCGGCCTGTCCAACATGGCGGGCGGCTACCCACTCGGTATCGGCGGCGTCACCGCTTACTCGTCGGAAGCGTTGTATCAGGCGTGCCGCTTTCCGCACCGGCCGGAGTGGCAGCGTGAGATCATCGAGCAGCGCAGCCCCATGGCCGCGAAGATGAAGGCCAAGAAGGACGGGCGCCGCACGAATCACTCGCGGCCCGACGGGGGTGAAGTCTGCGTCGATCTGATGCGCTGGGTGCTGCGCGTCAAGTTGGCCCAGCACTACGACCGCTGGACGGCCTTGCTGCGCGCGACCGCCGGCCGCGCGATCGTGGAGCGGTCGCGCAAGGATCGTGTCTGGGGAGGCGTTGAGGAGAGCGATGGCGTCCTGCGCGGATACAATCGCCTCGGCCGATTGCTGATGCAGGTGCGCTTCCTGATCGAGAAGGCGCCGCGCGAGAAGCTGGAGGTCGTGCAACCTTTGCAGATCGCCGATTTCCTCCTTTTGGGGAAACCGATCGGCGTGGTGCGAGCGTCGGAACGGCCCGCCGATTGAAGGCCGCTGGGCCAAAGAGCTACCGGGGAAAAGCCTTACCAACCCGAAGCGTCAGCGAGGAACATACTTTGTCCCTCGCTGACGCTTCGAGCTGGTAAGAGCGCTTCCCGCCTGTGTTTTGTCCGCCTTTTCAGCGGGAACTGCCCCACAGGCGCACCGTGCCGTCATTGCCGGCGGAGACCGCCCAGCGTCCGTCCGGCGAAAACGATACCGACCAGACCTGATCGGTATGCCCTTCCAGACGGCGCACCTCCTCGCCGGTCTCGACATCCCACAGGCGCAGCGTGCCATCGCGACCGGCGGACAGCGCGCGACGGCCATCCGGCGAAAATGCGACGCTCTGCACATAGCCCTTGTGGCCGGTGAAGGTGCGGACCAGGGCGGCTCTGTCGAGATCCCAGAGTTTGAGCGTGCCGTCGCTGCTGCCCGAGAGGGCGCGGCGGCCATCCGGCGCAAACGCAACCGCCAACACCGTGTCGGTGTGGCCCGGCAACTTGAGCAACTCGCTGCCGGTGTCCACATCCCACAAGCGTACCGTCTTGTCCAGACTACCGGACAGTGCCTTTTTGCCGTCGCGCGACAGATCGACGCTCCAGACGAAATGATCGTGGCCGCGGAACTGGCGGATCTCCTTGCCTGTCGCGACGCTCCACAGACGCAACAGCCGATCGTCGCCGCCCGAGAGAATGAGCCGGCCGTCGCGCGAAAACACCACGCTGCGGACATAGTCCTCGTGCCCGGCGAAATCGCGCGCCTCGCGGCCGGTGAACACATCCCACAGGCGGATGCTGCGGTCGAAGCCGCCAGAGGCGGCATGGCGCCCATCGGGGGAGTAGGCGACGGCCCACACCGGCCGGGAGTTGCCATCGAGGCGACGCAGTTCCTTGCCGCCGCGCGCGTCCCACACGCGCACCGCCGTGTCTGCCCCGCCGGAGACGACCTTGCGGCTGTCCGGCCCGAAGGCGACGGCGAACACTGGCCCGCCGGGACCGTCGAGCCGGCGTATCTCGGTGGTAATCTCGCCAAGGCGATATTCCGGAGGAATGGCCTCCGTGATAGCTTTCATGCTGCGCTCGGCCGCCGCCCGTATTTGGGGGTCCGATTGCGCCGCCGCCTTCAGGTACCAATCATAGGCGTGCAGCAGCGTTTGCGTTTTCGCCAGGCCCTGCTCGCTGTCTGCCTGCTTCCGCCAGGCGTTCGCGAGGCCGAGTTGCCGCGGGGCGGCGTCCGCTGCGCTCGCATCCAGCAGTTTCAACTCGGATTCCGCAAGCGTTCTCAGGGACTGATCGCTGCCCCTGGCCAGCATGGGGAGAGCACGATCCCAGCGGCCCCGGGTCAGCGCCTGGTAGCGGCCAATCATCAGGTTGGCCTTCGGATCGTTGGGCAACTTCTGCAACGTGTCGGCGAAAGGCTTGAGCGTCGCGAAGGCTTCACGGAGTTTGGCGACCTCGTTAGACCGTTTCTGAATGGTACGCACCAGGGCGACGACCTTGAGTTTGCGCGCCGCGGCCTCGGCGGTCGCGGCGAGATTGGCGGCGGTGTCGTAATCGTCGGCGTTGAGCGATTCTTCGAGGATGCCCAGGGCCGTGTCAATCACGGTCTGATAGGCATCCGCCGACGCGGCGGCGGCCTTGCTGGCGATGCTCAGGGCGGTCACGCGGGCCTTGAGCACGTCCGCGGGGGGGACGGCGAAGTCCTGGACCATCTCGTCGATGGCGAGCATGGCGGTGGGGATATCGCCGCTGCCGGCGGCCAGGTCGCGCGCCTCGCGGAAGAGGACATAGCGCGCCGCGAGGTTGTCGTTGGTCTCCTTGCCATCCTGCAAGAGCGCGCGGGCGAGGGCTGCCCTGGCGATGGGATCCTTCTGTGCCTTGGCGTAGTCCTCGCCGTAAACGTCCTTGACATCGACGAACGCCTTGGCCTGGGCGGCCTGGGCAGGAACGGCGGCCTTGGCCTTGGGCGGCTGTGCGTCCGCGTCGGATAGCCCGATGCAGGCGGCGGCCAGGGTCAGGATAAGCAGGCGGCTGCCGTCAAGTGGAGTGCGAAGCATAAAACCCTCTACAAAGTAGCGAAAGCGCAGGATGCTGTCGGGTGGCGCTGCTTTCTCCCCTCGCCCCTGTACTCGGGGGCGAGGGGAGAACAGGGGGTCGCCGGTTGCCAGGCATCTTATGCCGTTCGGTTGCGAAGGGCAGCGGGGCTTGCTATATCAGAGGGATGATTGCCGTAGACATCGACCATGTCACCAAGACCTTCGGCGCACACACCGCCGTTGACGACCTGAGCCTGCAAGTGCCGGCCGGCGCGGTTTACGGTTTCATCGGCCCCAACGGCTCTGGCAAGACTACCACCCTGCGCATGATCATGCGCATCCTCCACCCCGACCGCGGCCATATTCGCGTCCTCGGTGAGGAGTCCTTCGGCGCCGCCAACGATCGCGTCGGCTATCTCCCCGAGGAGCGCGGCCTGTACAAGGCCATGAAGGTTCGCGACCTGTTGCGCTTCTACGCCGAGTTGAAAGGTTGCCGCGACAGCCGTGCCGCGGTCGCCTCCTGGCTGGAGCGCATGGGTTTGAGCGACTGGGCCGACAAGAAGGTGCAGGCGCTCAGCAAGGGCATGTCCCAGAAGGTGCAGTTCATCGCCACGGTCGTGTCGCGGCCGGAACTGGTGCTGCTCGACGAACCGTTCAGCGGTCTCGACCCCGTCAACGCCGAGGTGCTGCGCGAGGCCATCCTGAGCCTGAAACGCGACGGCGCTACCATCATCTTCTCGACGCACGACATGAGCATGGCCGAGAAGATGTGCGATTTCATCTTCATGATCCACAAGGGCCGCAAGGTGCTCGACGGCACGCTGGCCGCGATCCAGGCGACCTACGGACACGACACGCTCCGCGTCAGCCTGGCGGACGGCTCGGCGACACTTGCCGACCTGCCGGGCGTCGCGCGCGTGACCGATTTCGGGCAGATGCAGGAGCTACGTCTGGAACCGGGAACCGATCCGCAGCGCTTGCTCGCCGTCCTGATGGCGCGCGGCCCGGTCCGGCATTTCGAGGTAGCGCATCCGAGTTTGCAGGACATCTTCGTGCGAATCGCCGGCCCGACGACAGAGGGCAAGGATCATGCGTAAATTGTGGGTGATCGCCGTCCGCGAGTACCTCGCCGCCGTCCGCACCAAGACCTTCATCGTCAGCTTGGTAGTGATGCCGCTGCTCATGGGCGGCAGCGTCCTCGTGCAGACCTTGCTCAAGGACGTGGTCGATACCTCCGAGAAGCGCTACGCACTCATCGACCGCATCCCCGGGCGCGATCTCACCGCGGTGATCCAGGCCGCGGTCGATGCCTACAACAGCAAAGTGATCGACACAGCCGGCCGTCAGTTGCGCCCGCGCCTGGTCCTGGATATTGAGCCTCCCCAGGCGGAAGGGAAACAGCGCTACGAACTCTCCGAAAAGGTGCGAAAGGGGCAGCTGGCCGGTTTCCTGGAGTTGCTCGACGGCTCCTCGGAACCGCTCCCCTCGGATGAGGCCGCGCTACGCGGGGGGCTGATGCCGCGTCTCAAGCCGTCGGTGATCGTGCGCTACGAGACCAATCGACCCACGGACAACAACTTTGCGGAGATGGTCAAACGAAGTGTCGGCGTTCACGTGCAAACGAAACTGGGCGCGGACCGGGGACTCGCGGAAGCGGAGTTACGCGTCATGATGAACCCGGTGCTCCTGCAACTCAAGCCTCTGTCGGTGCTGGATCCGGAAACGGGTCAGGTGAAGGAGGCGGCGGAACAGAGTCAAATGGCCTCCGTTGTGGTGCCGATGGGCGTGATGCTGCTGATGTTCATGGTGGTGCTGATGTGCGCCACGCCGCTGATGCAGGGCGTCGTCGAGGAGAAAATGCAGCGCATCGCCGAGGTGTTGCTCGGCTCGGTGCAGCCGTTCCCGCTGATGATGGGCAAGCTCCTCGGCATGGCGGCGGTGTCGCTGACCATCGCCGCGGTCTACCTGAGCGGGGCGTACTGGGCGGCTCACCACTACGGCTTCGCGGAGTATATCGGTCTGGATTTGCTGCTGTGGTTCCTGCTGTTTCAGACACTGGCGGCGCTGATGTTCGGCTCGCTGTTCATCGCCATTGGAGCGGCCTGTACGGACATGAAGGAGACGCAAAATCTGCTGTGGCCGGTGATGCTGCTGGCGACATTTCCGATGTTTTTACTGGCGAACGTGCTGCGCGAGCCGAACGGTCCGGCGGTGGTCGGCGTGTCGTTTTTCCCGTTCGCGACGCCGACCCTGATGATGGCGCGCATGGCGACGCCGCCGGGCATTCCGTGGTGGCAGCCGCTCGTGGGGGTGCTCGGAGTGCTGGCGACGACCGTGGTGTGCGTTTACGTGGCGGGGCGCATTTTCCGCGTCGGCCTGTTGATGCAGGGCAAGGGCGCCCGCTTCACCGAACTCTTCAAGTGGGTCTTCCGCGGATAATCCCTCGCTTTGGAGTGCGGCGCCACGGTACAATCGGTCTTCGGGGAAGACCAGACAGGAGGACCGAGAATGCGTTATCTCGTCGTGGGGCTGGCGTTGCTCGCGTGGGCGGCGCCCGCCGCAGCCCAGGAGGAACGCGTCGCCAAGAGCAAGATCGTCTCGGCGGGTCTGTTCAAGAACGGCCTGGCGGTCATCAAACGCCAGATCGACCTCGCCGGTCCAGGGATTTACCGCCTCGAAGATCTCCCCGAGCCGGTGCATGGCACCTGGTGGATCGAGAGCACCGCGGTGGTCGAAACCACCACGAAGATGCGTGAGGTCGAGGTGCCCGCCGGAGTTGATGTCCAGTTCCAGCAGGATCTCGCCGGCAAGAAAGTGATGGTCCACTTCAAGGGCGGCAAGCCCGAGCCGGTCAGCGGCATCGTGGTGAAAATGCCCCGTCCGAAGCCAGCCAATCCGGACAGCGGCCCGGGTGTGATCCCGTGGGGCGCGTTCGGCCCTTCCCCCGTCGCCCCGGAACCCGCCAACAGGTTCCTGATTCTCAAGACGACCAGGGGCCGCATGTTCATCGATAGCGCGGAAATCGGCATCCTTGAAGCCGAAGGCGACGACACGGTGCGCAAGGAGCGCAAGCCGGTCTTGTTGGTGAAGGTGGACAAGGCGAACCAGAACGACAAGCTGTACGTGACCTATCTGACGCACGGTCTGGCGTGGGCGCCGAGCTATCGCGTGGATATCAGCGACCCGAAAACGCTAAATCTCGAACTGGCGGCGGTCATCCGGAACGAGGTGGCCGATCTGGAGGCGACCGAGGTGCGGCTGATCTCCGGCTTTCCGAGTGTGCAGTTCGGCCATGTACGCTCACCGCTATCGCCAAGGCAGACCTGGGAGACCTTTTTTCAGCAAATCGCCATCCATCCTAACCAGGGCCCACCGGTCGTCACCCAGGGAATCGCCGCGCCGATGCCGCAGCCGCCGGGGTTCGGCCTGAATCTCAAGGCGACACCGATGGGCGAGGGCGTGGACCTGCACTTCCAGGCAATCGGCAAGCGCACCCTGGCGAAAGGCGAGGCGATGTCGCTGTCCATCGCGAAGGAAAAGGCGCCTTACGACCGTGTCGTGGAATGGCTCATCACCGAGAACCGCGAGGCTCGCAGCCATCGGGGCCGCAAAATCCCCTTTCCCGGCCCAGTGGACGAAGAGCCTGACGATGAGGCCTGGGACGCGCTGCGTTTCAAGAACCCGTTCCGTTTTCCGATGACGACGGCGCCGGCGATGATCACCGCCAACGGCGCGTTCAACGGCCAGCGACTCAGCTACTACGTCAACGCCGGCGAGGAAACGACGCTGCGTATCACGAAGGCCCTGAACGTGCGCACGCGTTCCAACGAGCAAATGGTCGAGGACAAGAAGGGCGGCGAGCGCGAGTGGGTCTGGGTCGGTGGTCGTCGCTACCAGCAGACCACGGTGGTAGGCGAACTGAACGTCGCCAACCATCGCAAGGAGGACGCCACTTTGATCATCCGCCGCCGTTTCTCCGGCAACCTGCTCAGTGCCGATGGCCAGCCGCGTACGGTCCTGCTCACGGAGGGAGCCTATTCGGTGAACCGTTACAACGAGGTTGTCTGGGGGCTGTCGCTCCGGCCCGGTGAGGAGCGGCGGTTGACGTACCGTTGTACGGTTCTCGTCTCTCCGTCCGCAGAGTAGTTGGGTTTGGCGAGGCGGGCAAGATTGGCCGCCTCGCCGAATTACTCATACCTCGACTGGAATCAATCGTTTGGTCATCTGGAGGGAGGAATGATGGCGACGCGATTGCTGCTCGGAGGCGGCCTGCTTGTCTTGCTCATGGCTGGCTTGTTGTGGTGCTGGTGGCCTTCCCAGCCCAGGCACAGAATCAACACCGAGGGATATGAGCAACTTCGGCTGGGTATGACCGAGCAGGAAGTCGAGAACGTTCTCGGTGTTCCTGCGGAAGATTACGGACCGGGGAAAGGCGAAATCCTGGACTATGGCGTCTTTACCAGCGCGAGCAACTCGATCAAAACGGACCCCAGGGGGAAGAAGTGGCTCGCGGGTTCCCTGGCAATCACGGTTTGCTTTGACGATCACGGTCGCGCCTGGGGGATGGGGACGGACGCGGAAACCTCGCTTCTTTAAGGACCAGGTAACCTTCCCTTGCGTGCGGTGCGCAACGACAGCTTTGTATCCGGGCGAATCATAGATTGCGCTCATGATCTTTCCGATCTCGCCGTTGACCTCGGCATGTACCGTCGGCTCGTTCAGGATCGACCCCAGGTCCGTCGTCGTCAGTCGTGATCCGTCCGGTTCAGGGGGAAGACGGGGAGGGCTGTTCGAGACGTTCCAGTTCGGCCAGTTCCTCCGGGCTGGCCTGCCGATGGCGGGCCTTGCGGCTCAATTCCGCCTTGTCGTCCATCTCCGCGATGGTGTTGCCCGGGGAGAGGATCTCGAACACGACCGTGACCGGCACGCCGCTTACCGCACGGCCGGTTGCCCGCTGCTCGCCGCGCGCTCGCAAGACGTGCTTGTTTTCCCATCCCGCGGCCGCTACTCTCAACTCCAACTACCCGTAAGGAGCCTCTCTCTCGCCCGGGCTCGTCCCTCGTTCCGGAAGGGAGTGTCTCATGTCCGCACCGATGCACCCGCACGAACAACCCTCGAACGCCGCCCGCGAGTCGATCGCTCGCTGTGAACCGCGTTCCCTGCGCACCTATACGCCAACACAGGCCGTCCTGGCCCGCAGTGCCGGCGTCTACCACTGGACGCCCGAGGGCCGCCGTCTGTATGACTTCACCTCCGGCGTGCTCGTCTCGAACCTCGGCCACAACCCCATCGCCTGGATGCAGCGCTTCACGCAGTACATGGGCTGGCCCTTGGGGGTGAGGATCGAGGATCGAGGATCGACGATTGAAAAAGACAACAACGATCCGGCATCCCTCGATCCTCGATCCTCGATCCTCGATCCTCGCTTTTTCGCCGCCTTGCCGATGACCGCTTACAACGCCATCACACCCGTCGAAACCGAGGCCAGCCGGCGGCTGCTCGAGGTGCTGCGCTCCCGGCCCGGCGGGAATCGGCTCGAACAGGTCATGTGGGCTGCGTCCGGTTCGGAGGCGATCCAGAAAGCGCTCTGGGCGGTGCTGGCCCGCGACCGCACCCGCGAGATGATCGTGGCAACCCGCTACGGCTTTCACGGCAAGAAGGGCCTGGCCGGCGCGGTCACCGGCTGCGAAACTGACCGCGACCGCGACCCGCGCGTGCGCTTCATCGGTTTCCCGATGAGCGAGTGCGCCGACATCCGCCAACGCGACGAACCCTTCGATCCGACTCCCTACCGGCGCGAGTTGGAGTCGCTGCGACAGCAGTTCGGGCGGCGCCTGGCGGTGCTCATCACCGAGCCTTACCTCGGCGGCGGCGGCTCCTACCATCCGCCGAAGGGCTACCTGCAAATGCTGCAGGCGTTCTGTCGAGAAAATGACATCGTCTTTATCCTCGATGAAGTGCAGTCAAACTTCGGCCGCACCGGCGAGCTGTTCGCCTACGAGACGTATGGGATCGAGCCGGACGTGGTAGTGCTGGGCAAGGGCCTTGGCAACGGCGTCCCCGTGGCGGCGGCCGCCGGGCGTGCCGGGTTGTTCGCCAGTCTGGAGTATGGCGAAGGCTCCGACACCTGGAGCGCCAACCCCCTGTGCTGTGCCGCGGTGCTGGCGACCCTCGACGAGTTCGCATCGCGCGACGTCCTCGCGGCCAGCCGGCGCTCGTCGGCGGTGATCGAGGCGGGACTCGTGCGTTTGCAAGAGTTGCCGTTCGTGGCCCAGGTGCGCGGCGAGCGGGGCGGCATGGTCTGGGGTGTGGAGATGCGCGACCACGCCGGCCGAACAGCGGTGGACTGGGCGAATGCCGCGGTGCTGGCCTGTTACCTCGGCGATGGTGGCGATGGCATCCACTTGCTGGGGCCGCTGGCGAAGAAGGTGCTGCGCATCGCGCCGCCGCTGGTGATCACCGAACAGGAGGCGAAGGAGGTGATGGCGTTGATGTATCGGCTGCTGGCGGCATTGGTGGCAGACAAGAAGCCGGCTCGCCCAGCGGTGGCCGGCGCGCGCTGACCCCCCTGCCCTGCCCCGCGGCTAACTAACTGCCCGCAACAGGGACGGCGAACGAGCGGCGGGGTTTATCCCCGCCGTCTGGGGCCTGGCACGGCGGGGATAAACCCCGCCGCTCGTTCAGCATCTTCCAAGAGGTGACGCATGACTGCCACTCGCTGGTCGCTCCTGGTCGCCTTGCTCGTCGCCTGTCGCGCCGCGGCGGATGGGGGACTGGTCAACCCCCAGGTGCGCGCACGTTACGAAGCCGAGAGTGTCGCCTCGCTGGCGTTCTCTCCAGACGCGCAACTCCTCGCCTCCGCAGGCCTGGACGGGACGTTGCGCCTCTGGGATCCTGCGACCGGAAAAGAAAAAGCCCGACTGGCGACCTTCAAAAGCGGTATATATGCCGTGACCTTCGCCTCCGAAGGAAAACAGGTTGTGGCAGGAGGCGCCGATGGGGTGATTCGCCTCTGGGACGTGGCCAAGGGAAAGGTACTTGGAAGCCTGATGGGGCATACCGCCGCCGTGACCTGTCTGGTTGGCTCCCCGGGTGGCAAAACACTGATCTCGGGTAGCACTGACAGGACGATTCGGTTCTGGGATCTCACCACCCGCAAGGAAGTCCGAAAGATCGCCGCTCACGACGAAGGTGTGCTGTCGCTGGGACTCACGAGCGACAACCTGCTGCTCTCCACCGGGGAGAAGCAGGAGGTGTTGGGTGGTGGACACTTTGTCGTGGTGGGCCCAGACAAGCCGAGACTGTGGGATCTCGCCACCGGCAAGGAGATGCGCTCCCACAGTGTCGAGGCCGGACTGGCGATGCTCTCCTACGACCGCAGGTTCCTCGCCACTGATGGCGTCGAAACCAAACTCGTAGGTGGAAGCCTGAGCCAGCGGAAGCTGTTTGCTCTACGCGACGCCGCCACCGGCCGAATCCTGACCGAGTTCAAAACGCCGATGTGTTACTGGATCGCCTTCACTCCCGATGGCAAACTCCTCGCGTCGGTGGACAGCGAGGGTTGCCTGCGGGTCTGGGAGGCAGTCACCGGGCAGGAAGTCTATCGGTTGTCCAAGTGGCCCGGGAGTTCTCTGGCCTTCTCGGCAGATGGCAAACGCCTCGCCGCCGGCACCGGGAAGGGCGAGGTACTATTCTTGTCGCTCCCTCCCGAACGAGAGAAGTGGCAACGCCAAGCCAAGGGTGCCGACCTCCCCCGACTGTGGAACGAGTTGGGAGGTGCCGATGCGGCGGCCGCTTACCGAGCCTTGTGGACCCTGGCTGCGATGCCGGACAGAGCCGTCACGCTTGTGAAGGGCCGGCTCAAGCCACCTGCTGCGAGTACCGACCTGGGACGAACCAAGCAGCTCATCGCCGACCTGGATCGAAAGCAGTTCAGCGTCCGTGAGGCGGCCACGAAGGCACTGGAAAAGCTGGGCTTCGAGGCTGAGGTGCCCCT
>DASPXY010000640.1:0-3329 GCA_035637055.1 Gemmataceae bacterium
GTCAGGCGGCTCCACCAAGAACGGAGAATTCCCACCCCGAGTTGACACACACACGATCGGCCGAGGTTCGCGCCGTACGGCGCGGAAAGGAGACGCAAGTCATTTCTTGAGTAGCATACTCAAGAAATGGCTTGCGTCCCCTTCCCTCTCTTTTCCCTTCCCCTCCGTTGCTCCCCATCGCGACACCCGTGGGGCAATCCTCCGGTTCACGCTGAGCCAATCCACTCGAAGCAGACGCTTGGGAAAGACGGTCATGAAGCAGCCCATCGCTGAAACGCGCTCCGCAGATCCCCGAGCAAATGGCCGAACGATTTGTCCGCCCGCTCCGCCCGGCCCAGATTCATGGCCTGAATGAGGTCTTCGGCGAATTCGACACCGCCCAGCAGTGGATCCACTCCGGCAGCACGCACGGCCGCGTCGAGGAGCATCTTGTAGCGATCCCGATCGCACTTCTGGTCCGGTGGGTCGCACCCGTGGTTGAGCACTTCTTTGAACGCCTGCGAATCGATCAGCAACCAGCGTTCGACGTGTGGATCGGGCACGGCGCACACAAGCAGGCCCTCGTACCCTCCCAGCGCCGCCGTGATCTCCTTCACGCGCGCCGTATAGCCAAGGCAGTTCGCGTCACGCGCCACGATGAACAGGTCGGGGAGACGGGTGCGGCCGCGCTGCAACTCGGCGATGAACGCCTTCAACTCACGAAGCATTCGGCCGTGACCACCGGTGGCGCTGCGGACCTGCAGACCCACGGCAACCTCGTAGTCAACCGCCAAGCGCTGGATAAGGGTGCGAAGCACCACTTCGTGGGCGTAGTCCTCGCCGAAGATGAGCACGTCAGGCATCCAGATCCCCCCGAAGGATCCGTGTGGACACCAACACTTCTTCGGCATCCATCGCCTCTTCGATCTCGGTGCTGCGCGCCAGCGGGAAGCTCTGGTAGGGCTTGATAGTCGTCTGGCCGTTCTCCTTGCAGCAGACGTACAACGATTCGTCGGGCATCAGGTCCGCGAGCAGGATCGAATGCGTCGTAATGATGATTTGCTTCTCGCCAGAGCGCGCGTGCGACTTGATCCGCTCGGCGATCAGCCGGATACGCCGTGGATGGACCCCGTTCTCCGGTTCCTCGAAGCCCGTCAAGCCGGGGGGCTCGCTGGAACTGCCAATGGCGAGGAGGCCAAGGATGCGCAGAGTTCCCTCCGAGACGACCCGCGCCGGGATAAGCCGGTCGCCCTCCCGCAACCGCAGTTCCACCTCTCCCAGGGGGTTGACCTCAAGGTCAATGCCTGTCACGAACGGAATGATCTGGTGCAGCGCCTTCTCGATGGCCTTGAACTGGAGCGGATTGGTTGCCTTGAGGGTATTGAGGAAGGCGGCCAACTCCTCCCCCATCAGGCCGACGTGAAGGATCTCCTTGACCGGGGTGTTGGCGCGCATGCGTTCGCGCGGCTCGAAGTAATAAAACATCCAGCTCGCCAGTTCCCGGCGCAGGGCAGTCAGGTGAGGGTAGTGCGGCGGGTAGAGTGGCTTGGAAAGGATGCTGTGGTCGAGATAGCGCTCGAAATAAGTCGGATGAGCCTGGCCTTCCATGCGGAGATGAAGCCGGTCCTTCATCCTCTCCAGGAATGGCTTGCGTTTGCCGGTCGGCTCGCCTTTGCGCGAGAGCGCGGCAATGTACTCGTCCGCGATGCGCAGGATCCCAGAGCGCGGTAAGATCTCGACGTCGATCCGATACCGGAGATAATGCTCCTGCACAAAGGAAACCTCGTCCGGATGCGGCGGGGGCTTCGTGGTCGCACCATTCGGGGGCCGCCGCATCTCGCGGATCTGGCGGTTGACGGCCTTCACCACGTGGGGGGACAACTCGATGTCGGCCTGCATGGAGAACGAGGCGGAATCCCGGCCGACCAGTTCAGCAATCCCTCCCTTGCCGAAGGCGAACGACTCCAGCGGTTTCCCCCGATAGGGCGGATCGAAGGCCTCCTTCAGAGTGCGCGAGGACACGATGCGCGAGAGCAGTTGCAGCGCATCGAGGAAGTTGCTCTTCCCCGCAGCATTCGGCCCAAACAGGACCAACAGCGGCTCCAACTGGACGTCGACGTCGAGCAGCGACTTGTAGCCTTTGATGACGATCCGCTTGAGCATGGCAACCCCTCTCGACCCTGGAACTGCTAGCTCATTCTACCTGGCACGAGAGTGTCCGGGCGAGTCGATTTGGGGGGAGCCGGCTGGATATCGGGCGCCGCAGGAAAACCGGGACAGGGAGGTTGCGCGCACACCCATTCGGCCGTTCCGCAACCCTCCCTGTCCCCCTTTTCGCTCAGACTCTCAATCAAGGATCTCCCGTACAACATGGCCCTCAACGTCCGTCAGCCGGAAATTGCGGCCGGCGTAGCGGAAGGTCAAGCGCGTGTGGTCCAGGCCGAGCAGGTGCAGCAGCGTCGCGTGCATATCGTGCATGTGGACCTTGCCCGTAATCGCCTGATGGCCGAACTCGTCGGTCTGGCCGTGAGCGATGCCGGGACGCACACCACCGCCCGCAAGCCACATCGTGAAGCCGCCCGGGTTGTGGTCGCGGCCGGTGCCGTTACGCTCGGCGTAGGGCGTGCGGCCGAACTCCCCGCCGAACCAAACCACCGTATCCTCCAGCAGCCCACGTCGCTTCAGATCTGCCAGCAGACCGGCAACGGGGCGATCCACGGCGAGCGCGTGGTCGGCATGCTTGGGCAGGTTCGAGTGCTGGTCCCAGGCGGGGTTGTCGGTGTTGTCGCCGTAGTTGACCTGCACGTAACGCACCCCGGCCTCCGCCAGTCGCCGCGCCATCAGACATTGGCGGCCGAAATTGTCCGTTGCGCGCTCGCCGATACCGTAGAGCCGGAGCGTTTCGCGTGTCTCGCCTGACAGATCGAGGACGCTCGGAGCGTGCGTCTGCATGCGGTGTGCCAGCTCGAACGAGCCGATGACTGCCTCCAGTTCGCTGTCGCCGGGGGCGCGGCGAATCTGCTCGGCGTTGAGCGACTGCAACAGGTCGAGTTGACGGCGCTGCTGGGCCGGCGAGAGGCGGTCATTGGTCAGGTTGCGAACGCGCGCCTCGGTCGCGGGGATGCCGGCGCGGCCGACCGCCGTGCCCTGATACGCCGCCGGCAGGAACGCGTTGCTCCAGTTGCGCGGGCCGCCGTTGCCCATCGACGGACAGAGCGTCACGAAGCCCGGTAGGTTTTCGTTCTCGGTGCCCAGCCCGTACGTCACCCAGCTGCCGACCGACGGCCGCACCAGGTTAATCGAGCCGGTGTGCAGGAACAGCGTCGCCGGACCGTGAGCGATGCCCTCGG
>DASPXY010000641.1:0-2712 GCA_035637055.1 Gemmataceae bacterium
CGGCGTGCGATGTGGTGAAAACGGAGTTGGTCGCCGCCCGGATCAGGGAACTGTTCGTGTTGAAGCGAACGACGGCGTTGGCCGGTTCGTCGGTGACCCACGAGACAATCGTCTGGCCGAAGCGGTTGGTGATGCTGACCTGCGAAATGACCGGCGGCACGAGGTCGGCGGTGGCGTAGGCGTATCGGTTGGTGTTGTCGGTGACGTCGATGTAACGGGCCTGTATCCAGTCGCCGTGGGCGATCTGAAGGCGGCTGTCGGCCGTGGCTGGGCCCACTGCCGTGGCGACGCTGCCGGTGAAGGCGCCCGTGGCGGGTTGCAACCGCAGGAGCAGTGGCAGGCCGTTCGTTTCGGTCGCGCTGGACAGGAGAACCTGCGCCGAGGTCAGGCCCATGAGGTCAGCATCGTAGAGTTTGACCTTGATCTGGCTCGGCGCACGATAGGCGCTGCGGTCCAGCAAAACGACGCCCGCTTCGGGAGGCAGAATGTCCCCGCTGATGACCAGAGCGAAGTCCTGATCAACGGCTGGGGTGTCGAGCCGGCAATCCTGCGCCACGTTGCGGGCGATGACACGAACCCGATATTCGCCGGCGAACGGCAGGCTGATGCGCACGCACTCGACGTTATTGAGATTGTCGCTTCCGGGGGCGTCGGGGACGGACTCCCCGAGCTCAAACTGGTTGCCATGGTAGATGCGGCCGTCGGGGGCGATGACCTCGAGGTCGAGGTCGTTGACGAGCGCCGGCAAGACAGCGGGGAATCCCGGGTAGTCCGTGTAGGCCAGCGTGACTTTGAAGGGCTCTTCGCCGCTGCTGATGATGATCTGGCGTTCGTAGGTCTGGCCGGTGGCCAGCAGGTTTGTCTGGTCGATGAAGTCGTGAGTGCGTGCCGAATTGATGATTTCCGTCAGGTCGACGCGGCCCCAGCCTTCGTCCATGTTGGGCGTCGGACCCGTGCCGGCCTCGTCTTCCATGTCCACCGCGGCGTTGATGAGCGCGGCCTTGAGCAGCGCCGGGGACGGCTTGCCCATGGCGTAGGTGTCGACGTAGTACTGCATCAACGCCGCTGCGGCGCCGGAGATGTGCGGGCCGGCCTGGCTGGTGCCGCCCATGTAAAAGTAGTTCGAGGAGATCTCCAGCCAGGCATTTTCGTCGTTGGCGTACTTGGAACGCAGCGAGGCAATCCACGTGCCGGGGGCGACCACGTCGGGCTTGATGCGGCCGTCCTCGGCGGGACCGCGGCTGGAGAAGTCGGCCATGGCCTCCTGGCCGTCGGCGTATATCAGGAAGTCAAAGCGGTTGTTTTGGGAGGCGCCGGTGGCGAGGACGTTTTTGGCGACGGCGGGGCTGCCGATGGTTTGCAGGCCCGATCCGGCGTTGCCGGCGGAGAACTCGAGGAAGTATTGCTGGTCGCCGGGCGTCTCGATGTCCGCGTCGCGCACGAGCGCGTCAAACTCGGCGGCGCTCACATCGTAGCGGCCTTGCGTGTCGTCCCCCCAACTGTTGTTGCCGATGTCGGCGCCCGCGCGAACGGCGTCGTGGGTGAGCACTTCGAAGGAGGGGGGCGCTTCGAAGTTGCCGTCGCCGTCGAATATCCGTTGGGCGATAATGGTGGCGCCGGGCGCCACGCCCAGACCGTAGAGTTCTCCGGACTCGTCGACTTCGCCGGTCGCGCCGTTGCCGGCGACGATGCCGGCGACGTGCGTGCCGTGGCCGTGATAGTCGGCGGCATCGGTGAGATTTCCGTGGAAAAAGAACGCGGTCACGCGGCCTGCCAGGTCCGGATGCATGTCGTTGGTCCTGCCTGTATCCAGGCCGCTGTCGGCCACCGCGACGCGCACTCCTGTGCCGTCGAAGCCCAGTTCCTGGGTGCAGGTCCAAGGCCCACCGCAGTCACCGCCGACGATTTTGGAGGAGACTGCGTCAACCAGCTTCATTTTTGGCGCCGGCTCGATCCAGAGGACGGCTGGTGACTCCGCGAGCGTTTGGAGGAGCCGGCTCGGGACAACGCCGCGAATGACGACCCCGAATCGGTGCGTGGCGTGCTGATGTACCGATTGAAATGCGGCCCGGGTCCTGGCGATTTCAGGCGGCGTCGAGCTAGGAGAAAGCAGGACGGTAATGGCCTGCTGCGCGGGCTGCGGGCCGGCTTGAGCAGCCCGAACGCGGTCGTGCATTTTGTATTCGGGCTTGTATTCACCCACCCAGCGGACAAACGGCAAGGCGCGAAGCTCCCGAAGGCTCACGCCGTCGAGCCGGGCGACGAACGCGTCGTCGGGAACATATTGCAGCAATTCGATGCGCTGGGCGGCGAGGGCGGCGCGCCAGGCCGGCTGGAGATGGTCGCGGAACTGGACCAGGTAAAGCCCGGACGCAGCTTGCCCAACTTGAGCCGGTTGCGCGGCGGCAGCAGGTCGCTCGGGTTGGCTCGTATCTATAATTCCGTGGCGCAGGCGGATGTAACGCGGTTCACCCTGCGCGGCGCAGTTCGCGAGAACCGCCGCACCAAGCAACAGCCATCCCCAGCACCTTGTTCTGCGGAGCTTCACTCGGACACCGTAGCCGCAAAATCACTGCCCGACAAGTTGCCCAGTGAAGAATTTCTAGCGCACGCGATGGGTGCATCTCACTGTCGTGCAGACGGTCGCTTTCCCAGTTCCCACCCTTCATCCTGGCCTTTTCCCTCCTGGGGGAGAGCGAGAGTGCCGCGGAT
>DASPXY010000642.1:0-3695 GCA_035637055.1 Gemmataceae bacterium
CGGGGCAATTACAAGGATTCTCCAAGGTCACACGGGACATCACCGAGAGGAAGCAGGCCGAAGAGAGCGCCCGCCGCCTGCTCGAAGAGGAGGCGGCACGGCGGGCAGCCGAGCAATACGCCCAGGTGATCGAGACGCAGCGGGAGCAACTGCGGGTGACGCTCACGAGCATCGGCGATGGCGTCATTACGACGGACGCTGAAGGCCGAGTAACGCTGCTCAATCCGGTCGCCGAATCACTCATGGGCTGGACGACCGAGCAGGCGGCGGGACTGCCACTCGAAACGGTCTTCTCCATCATCAATGAAGACACCCGGCAGCCGGTCGAGAACCCGGTCGCCAAGGTGATCGCCACGGGTCGGATCGTCGGCCTTGCCAACCACACCGTCCTGATCGCCAGGGACGGCACGGAGCGCCCGATTGACGACAGCGCCGCCCCAATCCGGGATCGGCAGGGGACGGTCATCGGCGTTGTCCTGGTGGTCCGAGACATCTCCGCTCGCATATGGGCCGAAGTAGAAACTCACCGGCTCAATCAGCAATCACAAGAGCGGGTCCAAGAACTGCAAACGCTACTGGAAATCCTGCCGGTGCAGATCTGGATCGGTGACGCCGAGTGCAAGCGGATCACTGGAAACGCTGCGGCCTACCAAGCGCACGGTTTCCAGCCGGACATCAATGCGTCGTTCGACGCCCCGTTTCCCGAATTGCCCTCTGGTCTGCGAGTCGTTGCCGAAGGCCGTGACCTCCAGCCCCACGAAATGCCGATGCAGTCGGCGGCACGCACCGGCAAGCCCGTTACCGCCTTCGAGCATGATGTCGTGCATCAGGACGGACGACGTATCTCGATGTTGGCGAACGTCGCACCCCTGCTGGACAACACGGGGAAGGTGCGGGGTGTCGTCGGTGCGTATCTGGATGTCACCGAACGCAAGCGGGCCGAGGAGTCGCTGCGTGCCAGCGAGGAACGGTTCCGGCTCATGGCCAATTCCGCCCCGGTTTTGATCTGGTTGAGTGGGACGGACAAGCTCTGCACATGGTTTAACAAGCCGTGACTGGATTTCGTGGGCCGACCGATGGAGCAGGAGCTTGGAAACGGCTGGGCGGAGAACGTCCACCCCGACGACTTCGACCGCTGCCTCCAGACCTACATCAGCGCCTTCGATGCCCGTAAAGCCTTCTCGATGGAGTACCGGCTGCGGCGTCACGATGGAGAATATCGCTGGTTGCTGGACAACGGCACGCCGCTTTTTGGGCCGGGCAATGAATTTGCCGGCTACATCGGCTCCTGCGTTGACATCAGCGATCACAAGCAGGCAGAGGACGCCTTGCAGGAGGCGATGCAGCATCTCAAGATCGTGACCAACAGCATGTCGGCCCCGTCACCCGTTGCAGCCGTGACCTGCGCTACGTTTGGGTTAGCAAGCCCTACTCCGACTGGATCGGGCGGCAGTCGGACGAGATCGTGGGCCAGCCCATCAGCGACATCGTGGGCGAGGAGGCGTTCGCAAGGCTGCTGCCTCGGTTCCAGCAAGTCCTTTCCGGCGAACCCGTCCGGTACGAGGAGGAAGTGAACTACCGTGGGATCGGTCGTCGGTGGGTGAGCGCCTCCTACACGCCCACCGTCGATGCGGCGGGCGTGGTGGATGGGTGGGTCGCCGTGGTGATCGACACCACCGACCGGAAGCGGCTGGAGGGTCAATTACAGGACGCCGACCGCCGCAAGAACGAGTTCCTGGCGACGTTGGCGCACGAACTGCGCAACCCGCTGGCCCCGATCCGCAACGCCGTGGAAGTCCTGAACGCCAACGGCACGTCCGGCCCGGCCCTGCAATGGGGCCGGGACGTGATCGACCGCCAGGTGCGGCACGTGGCCCGGCTGCTGGACGACCTCCTGGACGTGTCCCGCATCTCCCACGGCAAGATGGAACTCCGCAAGGTGCGGGCCGACCTCGGCGCTGTGGTGCGGAATGCGGTCGAGACGAGTCGCCCGCTGGTCGAGGGCGGCGGGCATGAACTGACGGTCGCCCTGCCCCCTGTACCTGTTTACCTCGATGCGGACCCGGTGCGGCTGGCCCAGGTGTTCTCGAACCTGCTCAACAACGCCGCCCGGTACACCGAGGCCGGGGGACACATCCGACTCGCCGTGGAGCGACAGGGCAGCGACGTGCTGGTGTCGGTCCAGGACGACGGCATCGGCATCGCCGCCGAGGCGCTGCCCCGCATCTTCGAGATGTTTGCCCAGGCGACCCCGGCGCTGGAGCGGTCGCAGAGCGGCCTGGGCATCGGCCTGTCGCTGGTGAGAGGGGTGGTCGAGCTACACGGCGGCAGGATCGAGGCCCGCAGCGACGGGCCGGGACAGGGCAGTGAGTTCATCGTCCGACTGCCGGTTGTTGTCGAGAAGCGGGTTCAGGAAGCGCCGCAGGGGGACAAGGACGAACCGCCGAGCGTGGCGAAGTGCCGCATACTGGTCGTGGACGACCTCAAGGACAGCGCCGACAGTTTGGCGATGCTGTTGAGAATGTCGGGCCACGAAGTCCACACCGCATACGACGGCGAGAAGGCAATCATCGCAGCGGAGAAGTTCAGGCCGGAGGTCATCCTGCTGGACATCGGGATGCCGAAACTGAACGGCTACGACGCCTGCCGCCGTATCCGGGAGAAGCCGTGGGGCAAGGACATCTTCCTCATCGCCCTGACGGGCTGGGGCCAAGACGACGACCGCCGCCGCACTGAGGAGGCGGGGTTCAACAGTCACATGGTCAAGCCCGTAGATTCCCGTGACTTGATGAAAGTGCTGGCGGGGTTGAAGCCGACGACGGCGTGAAGATTCGCTGCTTCAACGGCAGCGGGGATGGTTTCTGAAAAGGCGGTGGTCGTGGCTGTGCCGAGGCAGAACCGTGTCACCCCATTCGGCGACATCCTCGCCACCCCCGACCGGGGCACGTTCATGGGCAACCGGGGCGTCCTCCACGACGACGAGGGATGTATCCAGCGGGCGTGGCAGTTGAAGCGGTGGATCGTCTGCGTGCTGGAGTTCCGGGGCCGCAAGCGCCAGGTGATGACGCCGGGCCGCTACACCGAGTTGTTCTTCCTCGACGAAGCGACGGCCCTGGCGGCGGGCCACCGCCCCTGCGCCGAATGCCGGCACGCCCGCTTCGTCCTTTTCTGCAACGCCTGGCGGATGGCACTCCCGGATTGCCGAACGTCGGGGAGGCCCACGGCCCAGGAGATTGACAACCTCCTTCACGCCGAGCGGGTCGCCTCCGACCGCTCCAATCGCTCTTTCGAGGCGGTGTTGGACGGACTGCCGGATGGCGTGTTCGTGGCGGTGCCAGCGTGGGGGGAGCGGGCTTACCTGGTGCTGGGCGACTACCTGTTGGCCTGGTCGCCCGGAGGCTACTGTGAGCGGCGGCGACCACCGAGAGGTGCGGAGGTCAACGTGCTGACGCCGCCATCGACCGTGGCGGCGATCCGGGCCGGCTACGTCCCCGAAGTCCACCCGTCCGCCGAGGCTTTGGTATGAGGGACGTGGTTGAAATGCTGCCGCTCTACGAAGACCCCTGCTTCACCTTCCGGTTTGCCGAGGCCCGAATCATTCCCCGCTTCCACCTGGATGGCATCGAGGCCGGGCGGCGTATCTCGGTCTTCAAGATCGACCCCGGCAGCGGCGAGCGCCTGGGCCTGCTGGCGAC
>DASPXY010000643.1:0-7145 GCA_035637055.1 Gemmataceae bacterium
TGACCGCACGCGAAGGTCAGATTGAGATCCGGACCCCAACCGAAGTCAGGGCGGTCGAGGTTTTCTCCGGCTGGAACCGTTTCAAACACGCGGTCTTCGAGTATGTTGGTGAGTTGACCCCTGCCCAGCGCCAGCTGGCGACGGAGGCGCTGCAAACCCTCTTCGAGCGGGCCGGTGAGGACACGTTCGAGAAGATCGACCGTGCCCTCGGGGAAGTCCTGGCCACCTGGTTGCCAGAGGTGGTTGAACTCGTCGGCGTGTCGCAGGCCACCCATCTCCCCTGCCACGACATCCTCGCGAAACTGCAGCAAGATCTGAAGACCGTTCAAATGGCCCAGGCCGGGACGCCGCGAATTCAGGCGTTTCTGCAGGACCAGCGTCAGGTTCGGCTTGCCTCCGGGGTGCCTGTGTACAAGGCCGTCCGCGAGTTCCGGATCAACGGCCTGATGGAGGAATATCAGAAGACCCGCAATTTCGTCAGCTACCCGGGCGCACCCTTCGTCCAGCGGGCCGGCGGTGACCTGCTGACCCAACTCGAATCGCTGCGCGGCAACCTTGCCCATGCCGAGTTCTATTCCGGTACACGGTGGGCCGCCATCACGGAAGCACACCACGCGATCCGGCAGGCATACGTCGCCGACTACCGGCAGGCGCACACGCAGCGGCAACAGGCAATCAACGCAGCGGTGGGGCGGGTTCAGGGGCACCGGAACTGGAGTCGCCTGGATGCGCCCGCTCAGGAATTGCTCCTCGACTCAATCCGGCGGAACCTCTGCGACGCCAACCCCGGAGGACTGGACGAAAACACGGGCTTCGTGTGCCTGACCTGCAAGACGGATGCGAATAGCCTGGCTGCCCAGGTCGCCACCCTCCCCGTTCTGGAGAACCAGGCGCTCGCGCAACTCGAAGCCCTGGATCGCCCGCCCACGCCGCCACCCACCACTGGTCCAGGTGTGAAAACGGTCGTCGTGGCGGAGGGGCAGGCCATCGCCGGGCCGGATCAGATCGCGGCCCTTGCTGACAGCCTCCGCACCGCTCTGACGCAGGCCCTGCCAGAGGGAAAGGTAACTGTCGATATCCGGGTCCATACAGCCGCGAAGGAGTGAGCCGCGGAGCGCTCGCCGGCAGCGGAAGTTGGGTTGCGGCCACTCCTTCGAGGAGGTGCGTCCTGATGGTCGTCAACGCCTTCGACAAGGCAGCCCGCTATGCGGCGCGGAAACTGGATCCCCTCGGCTTGCTCCGCTGGCTGCTGGGCGAGGTCTTCACGGCGGCGTGGCGCTGGACGCGCTGGCTGGACACGCAGTCGGTGCCTTTTCCCGGCGAGCCCGACCGGCGCGCCGACAGCGTCGCCGAGTTCGAGCGGCGCACGCACGACGCTCCGCCCGTGGCGGTAGTGATCGAGTTCCTGTCGGAACCGAGCGGCAAGGCGCTGGAGCGGCTGGCAGATTACTGCCTGGTCTTTCGCCGCGAGTTGCCCTACCAAACCGAGCCGCTGGTGAAGTACGATGTGATCGGCGTGCTGGTCAACCTGACTGGCGGCACCGACTCCGACGAATGGAGCATGTGCCCGCAGGATGCCGGCGGCCTGGGCATGCGGCTCAAGGTTGGCCTGCGCAACCTGGCGCAGCACAGCGCCTCCCAGACGCTCGTCGGGGTGGCAGCGGGATCGCTGCCCCTGGCGCTGCTGGCCTGGGTGTCGCTCATGGCCGGGGCCGACACGCCGGAGCTGGTGCGCGAGTGGCGGCGTTTGGTGGAAGCCCTGGTGGACGAACGCCAGCGGGCCGACTATGCCGGGATTGCCCTGGTGTTCGCCGACCTGCCTGGCTGCCGCGCCGTCTGGGAAACAGGTTTGGAGGGCTGGAACGTGAAAACCTCGCAGATTGTTGAAGAGTGGAAAGAGGAGGGCCGCGCCGAGGGCGACCGTCGGACCTCGCGTGCGAAGTTGCTGCGCTTGCTGCAGCTGCGGTTCGGGCCTGACCTGCCTGCAGACCTGCAGCAGGCGGTAGAGGGACAAAGCGACCCGGCGGCCCTGGATCGCTGGTTCGACCTGGCCGGGACTGCGACTTCCCTCGACCACTTCCGGACTGCCTTCAACGCCAAGAGCGACTGAGTCGTTGCTTGCCATTGCGGAGGGGCCTGTGCTGGCCAAGGAGCGTCGCGAGAATCTGCTGTCCCACGTCAAGGAGGCCCGCCGCGTCATCGAGGACGCCTTTGACCGTGCTCTCAACGGGCTGGGTCTGTTCAAGGACAGGGCGACAGGGGCAGAGCGCATCGACAACCCCGCTCGGCTCAACCAGCGGCGTATCGTGGATCAGGTGCTGGCCCGCGACCGCGAAGTCGGCGGGCTGGGCTACGCCGAGGCGCGACAGCGCTACGTCGAACATTGCGCCTTCACGCTCGTCAACCGCGTCGCTGCCTTGCGGGCAATGGAAGTCCGCGGCTTTTTGCCGAAAGTCGTCATCGCCCAGGACGAGCAGTATGGCGGCCTGTCCCCCTGGGCGCGCGATCTGAGCGAGGCCGGCAGCGTCGAGATCCTTGGGGAGAGCATCGCCATCGAGACGCCCGACGAAGCGCGCTGGCAGGCGATCCGCGCCGCCTGCGAGGAGGTTTCCAAAGATGTTGGCATGCTGTTCGACCTGCGCGACGAATATAGCGCGTTGACGCCCGAACCCGTGGCGGTCAAGGATTTGCTCCGCGAGTTGACGGCAACCGTGACGGAAGCGGATTGGCACGCCGACGACATTCTTGGCTGGGTCTATCAATACTACAACGTCCCGGCGAACGCGGCCTACAAGGAGCGGCGGAAGCGGCGCGGCTACCGGATGACCGCCGACGACATGATCGTCGCGAACCAGTTCTACACGCCGCACTGGGTCGTGCGCGTGCTCGTCGATAACACCCTGGGGCGGATCTGGTGGGAGAGCATCCCGGACCTGGCACGTCGCCGCTGTGGAGCAACGGCGGCGGTGAGCGAGATTGCGGTCGAGGACGCCAGGCTGCGCCAGGTTTGCCGTGCGACGTGCGCGTACCTGGTGCCGCTGCCGGACGAGCAGCGCCTGGGCTGGTGGGGCGAGGAGGCCAGGGCCAACGCCGAGGCCCGTGCCGTGGAGGAGGCCCGCAAACGCCATCAGGAGGCAGGCGGCAAGCCGGCGGAGGCGCCCCAACCGCCGGTGGCAGCGGTGCCCGCGCGAGCGTGGAAAGCAGTGCGCGAGTTGAAGATCATCGACCCTGCATGTGGGTCGGCTCACTTCCTGCTGTACGTCTTCGACATGTTGCGGCGCATGTACGCGGTCGAGCCGGCCGCCGACCGCCCAGACCCCGCCAAGGTTCCGGACCTCATTCTCAGTGGGAACCTGCACGGGGTCGACGTGGATCTGCGGGCATGTCAACTGGCAGCGTTCAACCTGTATCTGAAAGCGCGGCAGAGCTACCGCGAGATCACGGTTCGCGACGAGTTTCACCCTTCGGGGATGAAGATTGTCTGTGCTGGTGCTCGCGTGACCGACGGGGAGAACCGCCGCGAACTTCTGGACTCCTTCGCCGATAACTTCGCAGTCCAGGAGTTGGCGAAGGAGATCTTGAACGACCTGTCGCGGACGGGTGAGATCGGGTCTTTGCTTCAGGTTCGCCAGAAGTTCGAGCCTCTCCTGCGGAGGCAGAAACGCCTTCGAGGTGAGCCGGTACAGGGGAACCTGTTCGGCACCGCTGAATACCGTCCGCTGCATCTGTTCAAAGACACAGTGATCGAGGAGTACACGCTTCCGCAAATCCTGGAGCGGCTTTCCCGCTTTGAAGCGGAAGCCAGGCCGAGCGGTGATGTGGGGCGACAACTGTTCGCGCGGGAACTGACAAAATCCTGCGGCCTGGCGGCCTTGCTGAGCGATCAGTACGATGTGGCGCTCATGAATCCTCCCTATGGCGAGATGCCCGACACATGCAAGGACTACTGCCGCGGTAATCGGCGGCAGGGTATCACGGCGCACTATCCGAATACCGCCAACAATCTCTATGCTGCGTTCATGGAACGGTGCATTGATCTCGTAGGCGACAATTGCCTAACCGGCTCTTTGACATCTCAAACTTTCATGAATCTCTCGACCTTCGCCAGGACGAGAACGGAGGTGTTGAACAAACTGGCTCCCCCTGAGATCCTGTGTGATACTGGATTTGACGTGCTCGACGGAGCAAAAGTGGTGACTGCCGCTACCGTGTTGCGGAGACAAGGGCGGCCCGACCATAGTCGCGCGTGTCCATGCTTTCGCATGTTTCAGGAGAGTGAAAGTGACAAAGAAGCGATTGTTGTCGAAGCGATTACTAGCATGAGAAGCGGGTTCACGCATCCTCGGGTGTATTATTCCTCGGTTGATGTTTTCAGTTCTCTCCCTGGTTCAGTTTATGCCTACTGGGTTCCAGTCGGGATTGCCAAACTATTCGAGACTTATCCCCCTCTGGACCGAGATTTCCTTGGCCGATCTGATCTCCCCAAGTTGACTGATGTCAAGAGCGGAATAACTACAGGTGACGATCCACGGTTTGTAAGATACTTTTGGGAAATTGACAGGATGAAGGTCGGCACCAATCTCACTGATACGCGAGAGGGACGGTTTTGGTGCCCTTTTGGGAAAGGTGGTTGGCTTGACGCTTACCAGGCTGATGTGAGTTGCGTGGTCAACTGGGCCGATGATGGTAGAGAAGTGAGAGCCTGCTTCGGTGCCCGCCCTCAGAACGAGGGATTTTTCTTCCGGCAAGGTCTTTCTTGGCATCGCGCTCCGCAATATCCCAGCAATCAACTGAGGGTGAATGCAAGGGTACAGCCAGAACACACTATCCCGGCGATTCCGATCAATTGCATTTTCCCAAAGACTAAGCCCATGTGGGAACTGCTTGGCTATCTTAACTCCGAGTTGATTTTCTTTCTCGTTCGCGTCTTTGAGATTAGGCTGCTACTTGCGGGGCCGGTGGCGTCACTTCCGTACCCTGAAGATAGAAACCTTGAGCAAATTGGACAGTATGCGCGCTCCGCGTACCACCTTCGACTTTCCCTTCGATCAACAGACGAGTGTTCTCCCTACTTCGTCTTGCCGGCGCTGCTGCTGGCTCTCCAACCAATCGATCAACTCGGTAAGCCTCAAGGACACCCGCATGCTGCGGAATTCCGCTGGCCTATTGGAGAGGCTGCCGAAGGCGAAATCCCTGACGCTGTGAGACTGTTCCGTGCTGTCTATGCCAATTATGGGTTCTCTGAGATGGCTCTTCGGCAACTTGCGGCCATAGGACGAAAGCGTCTGGTTGGTATGAGGCAAGGGATCGCTACCCTTCAACAGGAGATCGATGCTGCGGTGTACGGGGTGTTTCAAACCAGCCTGACGGATCAGCAGCAAATCGCGAGAGAGATTGCATTTCGGCAGTGCCAGCCAGTATTAGAGGAGGGAGAGGATCCCGCGGAGGAACCTGAAGGGACCGCTATTGACCATGCCTCTGACTCTTCCCTTGAAGACGAGAGCCTCTTTGTCGCAGATCAGATTACTAAGCTCCTCTCATACGCGGTCAAACTTGTCCTTGAGAGGGACAGCGACGGTCTGATCCCCATCGTACAAACGGAAACGAGACTCACATTGGCGGATCGCGTCAAATCCCATTTCGGTGAATGGTTCGGCGCCGCCCAGATCGAGCCCAAATGGGCCGAGGCGGGCGAAATCCTTGGCAAGCCGGTCGAGCGGTGGCTCGCCGAGGATTACTTCGACTTCCACACCGACATGTACCGCCGCCGTCCGATCTTCTGGCAACTCACGAGCGCCTACTGCGTCCAGCGCGGCTCCTTGCCCGGCGCCTTCTCCTGCCTGGTCCACTACCACAAGCTCCAGGGCAACACGCTTCAGAACATTCGCGCCCACTATGTGGCCCCCGCTCTCCAGCGGGCTCAGGCTCAGTACGACGCCGCCCGCGGAGCGTATGAGACCCAACAACGCTCAGCGGCCAATCGGACGACGTTGAACCGAGCAAAACGTGCTCTCGACGATGCCGACAGGAACCTTCAGGAACTGGTCGAGTTCGACCGGCGCTTGCAACACCTCGACACCGGAGCACGCCCCGTCACTCCCCCGCCAGGCGCCGACGATCCCTGGCTCAAACAGAAGATCGCCGAGGTCACCGGCGGACCGCAGTACGGCCGCGGCTGGCTCCCGGTCATCGACTACGGCGTCCGCGTGAACATCGAGCCGCTGAAAGTCGCCCGCATCCTGCCGCGCGCCGCGGACCGGATCAACTGACCACCCCAGCGCAAGGGGTACGGGATATAATCCAGGATGCCATGCCTGAAACCGTAACACCTGTGGCCCAGGATCTGGTGGAGTACCTGACAAACATCCTCCAGCCCCTCTTCGACGAAAAGCGCGTCGTGGTCTGGTACGACCGCGAGGGGGCGCTGGAAGCTCCCCTGCGCGCGGCGGCTGCCCTGCGCGGCTGGACGATGGTCCCCGCTTTGGGTGCCAGGAACCCGCTGGCGGCTCGTGCCGACATCGAGGACCAGATCCTGAAGGATGGCCTCCAGTTGCCTGTAGAGCGGCGGTGGCTGGTGTACGTGCCCTGCCCGCGTCAGGATCCGTCGTGGTATGAAGACCTGGAATTGCTCGGGCGGGCCGTGCAGCAAACTCTCGCGGAGGTCATTGCCGGTCGGCACGGCTTGCCGCCCTCGGTGGCCACCCTTGTCAAGGATCGCGTCGCCCGGCGCCTGGTCCAGAAATGGGACGAGGTTTTTCCCAACGGCACCTTGGGTCTCGACCTGGATGCCCTCAGTGCCGCCCTCCTCGCTCTGGCACTCGGCGAACCAGGACCGCTCGCCCCGAGGGCCGCTGTCCTTCGTTTCCTGCGCGACCCGTCGCAAACGGCGGCGACCCTCCAGGCTGAGGGCCTCGGCAGCACGTTCGTGCAGATCGTGCGCACGCAGCTGGGGTTCGGCCGCTTGCCCGAGGGCGACGAGGTGCGGCCGACCCTGCTCGTGCGGGCGATGCTGGCGAGCGAACTGGTGCATCGCGGCGCCTGCGAGACGGCCCTCGCAATCAACAATTACCTGCCGCAGAAAAACCACCTCGCCACCTGGGCCGGCATGGCGGAAGCGGCGGTCAGGGATGTGGAATGCCAGCCCA
>DASPXY010000644.1:0-9144 GCA_035637055.1 Gemmataceae bacterium
AATCCGAAATCCGAAACAAATCCGAACACCGAAGAAGAAAATCCGAAACTCAACTGTCTGCGTTTTCTTGTTTGAATTTCGGATTTGTTTCGGGTTTCGAGATTCGGATTTCGGATTTCCCCGTAAGGGCCGGTTCTAACCGCGTCTGACCCTGTCCCACCCCGCCGGGGCCTTTGCCGCCTGCCGCCGGGCCCTTGCCGTTGGGCATCGGCGGACCACCCTTCCAGCCGGGACCGTCGGGGCCTTTCTTGCCGCCGCCCTTCTTGCTTTTCTTGCCACCCTCGCCGCCCGGAGCATCGAAGTCTTCGTTGTTCTTGCCGCCGACCTTGGCTGGCCGCATCTCGCTGCCTTCGCCGAGGAGCGGCCGCGGATTGAGGACCACTTTCTCGTTCTCGGACAGGCCGGATTTGACCTCCACTTCGCGCTGATTGCTCATGCCGACCACGATGTCGCGCAACACGGGCTGACCATCCGTCCCAACGACGAAGACCTTGCGCTTTTCCCCACTCGTGATGGTGCCAACGACCGCCTGAACCGGCACAACCACCACCTCGGTCTCGCTCTCCTTGGCGAAGATGGTCACCTCGGCGCTCATGCCGGGCTTGAGGCCCTCGATCGGCCGATCGATCGTCACCAGGGTCTTGTAGAGCTTCACGTCGGTGGAGAACCAGTCCTGTTGCGAGGCCATGTTGTCCACCATCTTGACGTGGCCGGTCAGGACGGTCGTGGGAAAGGCCTCAACCCGGATCTGGGCATATTGCCAGGTGCTCGTATCCCTTGGGTCTTCATTGTGGAGGTGGGACACCATCGCTTCGTGGACGCGGACGCTGACCTGCATCCTGGAAAGGTCGGGAATCTGCAGCATCTTCTGGCCTTCGCGGACCGGCTCGCCCTGGGCCACAATCGACTGCTGAGAACCGCCGCCGCTACGCGCCTGCTCGGGGACGAAATAGACGACCAGGCCATCCTGCGGCGCCAGCACGGTACACTTGACGATCTCGGCCTCGATCTCCTTTTGGCGGGCGAATTCCTGCTTGTAGATCGAGGTCTTGGAGTCGAGGTCGGCCTCGGCCTGCGCCAACTTGGCCTTGGTCTGGATATTGATCCGATCCAGGGCGCGCTCGGCCTCGACGACCTTGGCAATCAGGTCGCGCACGGTGCGCTTGCGCGTGAAGTCGGACAGCACCCGCTTCTCTTCGAGCACCTTCTGGAGAGCAATGCGCGAGCCTTCCATGCGATCCTTGTCGGCATCGGCCTGGACCTTGCTCATCAGGCCCTTCTTGACCATGCGGGCCGACCAGGCGGCCCGGTCCTTCCAGCTATCGAGGTCCGACCGGGCAATCTCGATGCGGCCCTCGACGTCTTTGAGGGCTTGCACATAATCACCCTCCTCGTACTTCTCCAGGTCGATCTCTGCGAGGCGCAGGACGTTCTGGGCTGCCTCAACGTCGCTCCGATTCTGGCTCTTCTGGATGCGGCATTGCAGCTCGGCATTGACGGCGCCGGCCTTGGCGGCGTCAACCTCCTTGGTCTTGTCCTTGAGTTGCTCCTGGAGACCGGACGAATCCAACTCCATGACCTTCTCGCCCTTGGTGACCTCGGCCCCGTTGTCCTTGAGCCAGCGGATGGTGGTAGCGTTGGTGCTGCCCTTGGTGCCCGAGCGGACGGTGCAATAAATATCGCCGTTCTTCGCCGACTCCAGCGAGCCACGCTCGATGATGGCGATCTTGAGCTTCTTCTTGACGACAGTGAATGTGGGGCCGTTGTACGGCTCGCGGCCGAAGAGGGCGCCGCTCCACCAGAGCACGATGCCCAGCAGGAGCAGGCCGCCGCACAGGCCGAAGACCGTCGTGGTCAGGATTTTCCGCTCGCTACTCCACACGCGGCGGGGCGGCAGGCGGGAGGAATTCGACCCCGACGCGCGGGCCGCATTCAAAGGCTGGGCTTCCCCGCCCTTGGGAGGAATCGCTGAAGGGTTGCCCGAGGGTCGCACTTCCGGCTGGGATGCAGGGGAGGGATTTTCCGGATTCATCGATCCATACACCTCGGTTGTCAAGTGGGAGGCGTTCCAGGTCGAGGTACAGCGCCATGCGAGTCGCCAGGTAGCTGAGCCAGATACGATACATGTTGGCCTGGGCGCCGTTGAGGCCACTGAGGGCGCCGAGGTACTGGTTGGTCAGGGCGGCGGCGTTGGCTGCCCCTCCTGTCCCTGAGGTTTTCAGGGAATCGGGGTCAACCGGCGAGACAATCACTTCCAGCGCGTTCTCTACTTGAGTATACAGCGACTCGAGCAGCTTTTGTTGGATTTTATAGTTTTCCGCGAACAGATGCAACTGTCTAACGTCAAATCGCACGGTGGTGGCGATGTTATCCTCCAGGTTCATCAGACTGCGCCGGGCGCGCTGGTAGTTGATGAGGGCCGTGCGATACTCGTTGCGTTCAGCCACGCGGACAAGCGGCAGCTGGGCGTTGAGGCTCAGGGTCTGGTTGGTGGTCGCCGGCGAAAATGCCAGCGGCCGCGTGCCGTCCTTCGGCGTCACACTGTCGAGATGATACTGGACATTGAAGATGCCCATAAGTGCATTTGCGGTCACGCGCAGCTGTCGCCAGGCATCGACGACCTGGGCGCGGGCGTTCATGAGATCGACGCGATTGGTCAGGGCGGCCTGGACCGCTGCCTGTTGCGCCTTGTCCACGTCGGCGGTCAGCAGGTCGAGGTCGTCGAGGGGGGCCTTCGGCAATTCGGGCCAGTTCTCGCCCACGCGCTCGAAGCGATCATTCCGCGGCCAGACCAGGACGGACAGCACTTCGTAGACGACCAGGCGGAATGACCGGCTCTGGGCCTGCCGGCGCTCCTCTGCCTTGGCCAGTTTTGCCCACGGCCGGGCCTCATACTGCCGCAACACCGGCTCCAGCCCCTCGTTCGGCCGGGCGTTCTTTCGCCAGCCTCCCAGGTCGAGTTCAAACTCGATCGTGTTGAGACGGTTTGCGTCCGCGCGGGACAACGTCTGCTGCTTGTTCTCCAGATCCGTCTTCAGGTCCAGGAGCCGGTTGCGTTCCTCGGACAGTTTCTCCACCCGTGCCTGCCGCTCCTTCTCGCTGAGTTTGGCCCAGGCGTCCCAGGAGGGGAGCACTTTCTTCTGGAACTCGGTGTTGCGGACGAGCGTATCGGTGGTGAACAGCTGGCGCAAGAACCCACGCAGTTTCTCCGGCGGCAGGGTGTCCTGCTTTTCGACGAGCTTGTTGGCGGCCTCGGCCTCGGCGAGGATTTCGTAGTAGCGATCCATCTGACGTGTGACCGGACGAGCCGGAGCGTCGTCGAGGATCAGCGGCAAGTTCACCGGAATGCCGAGTTGCAGTTTCATCTGATCGAGGGCGTTGTTGACGAACTGATTGTCGGCCAGGACGTTGTTGCGCCCACTGAGGAGCTGGCTGGTGACCTGGGCGAGCTGCAACGGCGAGAACAGGCCGCCCTCCTGGAAGCCCTCGTAGAGCCTCTGGGCTTTCTCCAGTTCGCGGACGAGCTTTCTATCGGCGGCCATGTCGAGTTCGCGGTACAGCGTCGGCAGGTAGCCGACGAACCCGCCCGAGACGTCGGTGCTGGCGATGCCGAGCGCCGCCAGGATGGAAATGGGGCTGCCCGTCGCACTCACCCCGGCGGCCGCGGCGAGGTTGCCGGGCGGAGTGATGCCCAGCGCGATGAACTGGTAAAACTGCTCACGGAAGCGGTAGAACGCGCGGATGTTGTAGACGAGGTTGCGTTCCGTCTGCGTCAGCGGTTCCAGCGTCACCGCCTTGCCGCCGCCGCGTAGCAGCGGTTGGATCAGGTCGAGGTTGATCGTCGAGACGCTGGTGAAGCGCGGGCCGAGATTGAGGAAGTTGAAGACGGTGTTGTTGGCGAAGGCGGCGGTGAGCAGGGCGCCGGTGCTGAAGAGCTTCTGGACGCTGAGTGTCGAACCGAGGCTCCAGTTGTTCTGCCGCCCTTCCAACGACCGTTCGCCGGCCCACTGGCGGACGGCGTTCTCGATGGCGGCGAACTGGAAGACGAAACTGAAGCGCTGCAGGGTGACCGGCAGGGCCGCGAGGTACAGATCCTCGCGGACGCTCTGGTACGCCCGGCTGTTGATGACGCCGAGTTCGACGGCCTGCGGCAGGTTGAGGAGGAAACCCTGGCGCTCCGCCGTGAGCGGTTCGTCAAACAGGGTTTGCATCGGGCCGCTGCGGCTGGCCGCGTCGGCCTCGGCACTCTGCTTTTCGGCGTCCTCGCTGGCCTTGCGCTCGCCGCGGTTCTCGGTGTCCCAGATCTTGATCATCTCCAGGTAGGCGGTGCCCTCGACGCGACCTACGCCAGCGTGGCCGGGGGCCTGGGGGTGAGGGCTCAGTTCATAGGCCGGCGGATCGTCGGGCGGCATCGGTGGATGGTCGGGGTCGGTTGGGTCGGCGAAGCGTGCGCGCGGATCGGGGTAGGGGTGGTACTGCTCGATCTTCCAGGGCAGGTGCTTGTCTTTCTCGGTGAGGATATCGTTCACTTCCTTGTCGGCGGCCCGGCGGTAATGGGCGCGTGTGCAGCCATCGACCGCCGTCAGCAGGCCGACGACGAGGAGCAGGCAGATGCCCCGGCTGCCGAGGTTCGCGCAGTGCTGCAGTTTGCCCGATCGCTTGCAGTCTTCCATGACATACCCCTGTCGCGGACGGCAAAACCGATATGAGTGGCTTCTTCGATATCGGTAGCAAAGTCAGCGCAACTTGAACCGGGGAGGTGGCAACGCAGAACCCCTCCCCCCAACCCCCTCCCCGCAACGGAGAGGGGGAGGAGAAGCAACCCCTGTCTTGCTCCCCCTCTCCGCTGCGGGGAGGGGGTTGGGGGGAGGGGTTTCGCCGCCGCGATTATTTCGCCAGCGCCAGCGCGGGCGCTCGTTCCAGGTAATGCTCGATATGATCAAATAAGGCCGCAAACATGTCGCGCGTGACCGCCCCCATGGTCGCGATCTGCACCAGGCGGCGCTCCGCCAGGTAACCGCTCTGCCCGCCGATGGCGAAGCCCCAACCGCGGCAGCGATTGACGAACGCTGCCGCGGTCTCCTCGCCTGGCGGCGTGAAGGTGGTCACCACCGGCGAGGCGCAATCGTCGGCGGCCAGCGGCTCCAGGCCAACACGTCGCAGCTCGCTGCGCACGTACACGCCCAGTTCTTGATAACGGGTGTAGGCTGCTTGAGCCTTTTGCGGCGTGGAATACTCGGCCAGGGCTGCTTCCAGGGCACACAACGTCGGTGAGGGGAAGGTGTAGCAGGGCCCTTCACTGGCGAGGGCCGCGGGAAGGTCGAAATAGCTGGGCACACGGCCCCGATCCAAACGATGGAGAGCTTCAATGTCGGCGAAGATGATCGCGGCGCCGGCGTAGGCCCCCAGGGCCTTGCCGCTGGCCGCCGTCGCCAGGTACACTTCGCGCAGATCGATGGGCACCGCTCCCAGGCTACTGATGCAATCCACGCAGACGCGCGCCCCCCGCTTGCGGGCGACGCGCACCAGCCCAGGCAAGTCGTTGAGCACTCCCGTGCTGGACTCCTGATGGACGCCCCAGACCCAGCAGCCTGTCGGCTCCTTGGCGAGAGCGTCATCGACCTCGTCGAGATCCCACGGCCGCCCCCAGGGCCAGCGCAGCAGCCGCGGCTGCAGGCCGAAGCGTACCGCCTGGCGAGCGAGGCGTTCCCCGAACTCGCCGTTGATCAGCAGCACGCCGCGGTCCTCGCCGGGCGTCGCGGCGAGGGTCGCCGCGACGGCCTCGTTGCCCAGCGTGCCGCTGCCGTTGAGGATGGCCACATTGCGCGCGCCGGTGACGTCGGCCAGCAGTTTCCGCAGGGCGATGAAGCGTTTGATGAACTCCGGCCCGCGGTGGTAAATCGGCGGTTGGTGGAAGGCGGTGCGGACGGCGGCGGATGTGGTCACCGGACCGGGCAACAGACAGACGGCGTCGTCGCGTTTCGGTGCCAGTTTGCCCAGGTGCGATTCCCAGAGGCGCTTGACGCGCTTGATCTTGTCCGGCAACACGCCGATGGTCAGCATCATCGGGACGAACGACGCCGGGCCGGTCCCGACCGCCGGGCCGAGCTGGACGAAACCGAGTTGCTCATACAGCTGCACGCGCTCGGCGATGCCGGAGATAAAAAGGTGCGTGTAGCCGTTGGTCCGGGCGTACTCGTAGAGCGACCAGACCATGCCGAAAAAGAGAGTTTTGTTGCGTTCTTCCGGCTCGATGGCGAGCAGGCGGATTTCGAGCGGGCGCGTCCCGGGGCGATGAAGGATCTCGGGGTCGCGAAGGCGCTCCGCCACGGAGAACGGCGGCTGGTCGTGAGTGCTGACCATGCCGACGACTCGCCCCTCGCGCAGAACAATCAGGTAGGCGCTCTTGCCGTGGAATTTATCGACCAGAACGCCGCTGCCCGGATCCTCGTGCTGGGGAATTTCGCTAACGAAGGTCCGGTAATTGAGGCAGTGGATCTGCTCGAATTCCTGCCGGGTTTCTGCTCGTTTGAACTGGTAATGGCCGACTTTCAACATCCTGGACCACCTCCGACGGTGCTACGTCGTGGCCTCCGGGCGCAGCACAACGGAACCTGTGCCGCGACCGGCGCTCAACGGGCGTGTGCGCACGCACCTTGTCCCTAGGCAGAGAGGTTACAAATCCTTGATGCCGTTTGCAAGGATCTGGTTAAGCGAGATTCGGAGGGAAATTCGGGAAAGGCGTAAACCTTCCCGTTTGTAGGCGACTCGGCAAGCGCCGGCAAGGGGAGCAACCGTCCACGGCCGCGGCATTTTTCCCCTGCGACCCCGCTTGCGGGTTAGCACACCCGCCACTGCTAACCCGCAAGCGGGAAGCAAACTTCGCTCTGGCCGCGGCGCCGTCGCTCCGCTCTAATAGCAACACTCACCGCACTCGTTTCAGGAGCCGCCAATGCCAAACCCCGCCATCATCGCCACCTGGCCCTTCGGCCAGACCGCCGTGCGCACCGCCCTGCCGCTGCTCCAGAAAGGCCAGCCCGCTCTCGACGCCGTCATCGCCGGCGCCCAGGCCGTCGAGGACGACCCGCAGGTCAACTCCGTCGGCTACGGCGGCCTGCCCAACTCCATCGGCACTGTGCAGCTCGACGCCTGCGTCATGGACGGCCGCACGCTCAACTGCGGCGCCGTCGCCGGACTGGAGAACATTCGTCACCCCGCGGCCCTGGCCCGGCGCGTCATGGAGCGCACGCCGCACATCCTGCTCGTCGGCGAGGGGGCGCGCTGGTTCGCGCTTCAGGAAGGGTTTTCCCTGGAAAATCTGAATACGCCCGAGAGCCTCACCGAGTGGAACCGGCGCCGCCCAGGCGCAAAACCCGGCCGGCCGGCGCCCCGGCAAGCCCCCAACCCCGCAGGCGAACCGCCCTTCAGCCACGACACGGTGACGGTCCTGGGGCTCGATCAGAAGGGGTCGCTCGGTGGTGTCTGCAGCACGTCGGGCCTGGCTCACAAGCGGCCCGGCCGCGTCGGCGACTCGCCGATCATCGGCGCCGGCCTGTACGTCGATGACCGCGCCGGCGCCGCGGGCGCAACGGGCGTTGGCGAGGAGATCATTCGCATCGGCGGGAGCCTGACCGTCGTGGAGGCGATGCGGGCCGGTCGCAGTCCGCAGGAGGCGTGCGAGGCGGCGGTGCGGAAGATCAACGACGTGGCAGTACGCCGCGGCGTCCACCCGGCGCAGGTGGCGTTCATCGCGCTGGACCCGAAGGGCCGTTTCGGCGCGGCCTGCACGGCGCGGACGAACTTTCAATACGCGGTCAACAACGGCAACAAGGTGGAACTGCGCAAGGCGCGCGAGATCGGCGTTGACGGGAAGTAACGATTCCCGCTTGCGGGGTAGCAGGGCGAGACCCCTCCCCCCAACCCCCTCCCCGAAGCGGAGAGGGGGAGAAGAACAAGGCTCTGTCTTGCTCCCCCTCTCCGCTTCGGGGAGGGGGTTGGGGGGAGGGGTCTCGCCGAGCGACCGCATCAATCGATGATGCTGTAGTACGGCACGACGCCGCGGTCATTGCGCGGACTGTAGCTCGGCCACGGTCCCGGATTGCCGCGAATCACAATCGGTGTGCCTTGAGCGTGCGACTGCCGCATGTTCACGACGAAACTTTGCGGGTTGGCGGTAGTGTTCACGGAGGCGACGGTCACGATCTCCTCGTTGACCGTGTCGGGATCGTAGACCAGTGTGGTGCCTGGCTGGATGGAGAACTGGGCGCCGTTTGCCGTCTGGAACGTCAGGCTGTAATCCTTGGGCAGCGTTTCTGTGACCGGGACCGTCTGCCCCGGCGGCACGGTCACCCCCTGCGCCATCCGCAGCGTGACCGCTTGCGGCGTGGCAGTGAGCTGGCTCATCAGGGTAATCCGCGTATCGGAGCGATCCACGATCGCAAACATCCGGTGTCGCACATGGCGATTGTCGGCGCGGCCGACCTCTGCCCCCAACTTGACGGGCCGGGTCGTATCGTCCTTGACCTCGAAGAAGCCGACCGTCACGAACACCGCGAAGACGTTGCTGCGCGTGGTGACACTGTTGAAGATCTTCGTCAGCCACTCGTGCCGAATGTAAGGGTGCCCGCCATTGACACTATCGAAGACCGTCTTGGCCAGCGCGTCCGTATTCGTGACCGTTGGCGCCGGGATAGGCGCGAGGATGGTGTTGTTGATGCCTGTGTCCACAGGATATTGCCCGCCGGTCGCGCTGACGACCGAGGCGGCCGTCTGCCCGGTGGATAGGGGGCGGTAGGGATGGTCAGTTCCCGCTGCCAAATAGGCATCGGTGGCGCCGATAACACCCGTGCCGCCCGCCGCCAGCCCTGGAGTACGCCGGAGAATCACCTGGTTGAAGATCGCCGTCTGCTGCAGGGCGGTGGCGTTGCCGAGCAGTGCATTGAGGATTTCCTGATCCCAGACCGTGTTGATGTTGACCAGGCCCGGCCTGCGCGTGGCGATGCTCGTGCCGGCGAAGTAGTCGTGTGTGCCAGCAAACTCAAAGAAGCGATACAGCCGGGCGTTGTTCACGAACCACGGGGCGTAGTGCGTGAATTGCTGCGCGGTCCCCGTCGTGCGGAACTGCTGCGTCAACTCGTGCGGTCG
>DASPXY010000645.1:0-9275 GCA_035637055.1 Gemmataceae bacterium
TGGGGCAACGTAGACGGTGCCGGGGCGCAGGGAGTCGCCGTCGGCGGCCTCCTTGACGCGCAGGGTCGTGCGGCGGCGGAGGATGTCGGAGAGGTAACTGCGGCGGCGCGGGTCGAGGTGCTGGACGACGACGACGGCGGCGGGGAAGTCGGCGGGCAGGGCGGCCAGCACGGTACTGAGGGCCGTCAGGCCGCCGGCCGACGCCGCCAGCGCCACCACGCCGCACGGGGCGGCGGTTTCATCGAGCACCTGGAGATCTTGCGCCACGCGTCTAGCCCCCCGAGGGTGGCGGGGCTGGGGCTTTCCTCCCCTCCCCTGCCGGTTCCTGCTTGGCCAAGTCCGGCGGCGCCACCACCTTGTACGACAGCATCACTTGGCGGATGGTCAGGGTGGGGTGTGCCGCCACCTTGACCTGCGTGTGGAAGCGGGCTGCTGCTCGGTTGCGCCGCTCGAAGTAGACCGACACGGTTTCTTCTCCCCTATCGCGCAAGGGGAAAGGTGGGCAAAGTGCAGAGTAACCGCGTCCAGGTACGAGTCATTGTATCAGATCACACAGGATTCTCCACAAGTGCGGAATTGGCGAGGTTGTCGTGAAAAATGTGCCTGGGTGCGCCTCATCGGACGGTCGTCTGCATCAGAGAAGATAAGGAACTGCCGCGCCCCAAGGGCGGATCCGAATCTCCCGCTCCCAATCGATGTCTGTGAGGTACGGCGATGAACCAACGCACTCTGGCCTGCGCGTTTGCGGCGGCTTGCTGGCTGCTGTTGATCTTTGTTCTCGATGGCGTCGAGCCAGCTGCAGACGGCCAGGAGGGCAAGGACGGCCAGGTCTTCGGTCAGACAAGGATCTGGGCGATTCACCTCGACATCCCGGCCAGGGAGTACGAGGCGATGCAACCCGCCGGTGGCTTCCCCGGACCGAAAGGGCCAGGACAACCCAAGGTAAAAAAGGACAAACGCGACAGTGAAAGGAACCTTTTCGGCACCGAGTTTCCCTGGGCGCAGGGCGCGCTCACCGCGGGCGGAAAGACCTACAAGAAGGTCGGCCTGCGCTATGCGGGCGACGTCACCTACTTCGCGTCGGCCGGCCGGCTGAAGCGTCCCTTCAAGGTCGAGTTCAGCCGGTTCGATGGGGAGCCGTTCCACGGGCTTACTGCGTTCCACCTCCACGCCATGCCGCTCGATCCGGCGAAGGCGCGCGAGGCAATCGCCTACGCGGTGTTTCGAGCGGCGGGTGTGCCTGCACCACGCACCGCCTTCGCTGAGGTCACCCTGACCGTGCCCGGCAAATATGACAAGGAGTACCTTGGCCTTTACACGCTGGTCGAGAGCGTGGACAAACGATTCCTCCAGGACCGCTTCCAGACCGACAAGGGGTTGTTGCTGAATCCGTTTGGGCTTCGCGGCATCGATCACTTCGGCGACGCCTGGGAGCAGTACAAGGGCAAGTACCGGCCGCAGTCGGAGCCGACGAAGGAGCAAGCGAAGCGCGTCATCGATTTCGCCAATCTCGTCAACAAGGCGAGCGACGAGCAGTTTCGCAAGGACATCGGCTCGTACCTCGACATGGACGAGTTCCTGCGCTTCATGGCCGCCAATGCGCTCGTCTCGAACCTGCAGAGCTTCTTCGCCCTCGGGCATAACTATTCCCTGTATCTCCATCCCAAAACGAATAAATTCGTCTTCATCCCGGGCGACCTTGAGTTTTCCCTGGCGAACTTCATGCTGATGGGCTCGGCGGAGCAGCAGATGGACCTGAGCCTGTTCCACCCCTACCCCGGCGACAACAAGCTCGTCGATCGACTCCTGGGTATCCCGGAGGTGCGCACTCAGTACCAGAAACTGCTGCAAAACCTGGCGAGTACCGCATTCACCAGGAAGCAACTGCTCAAGGACATCGAGGCGATCGAGAAGGTGACGAAGGAGCCACTTGCCAGAGAGAAAAAGGCGGCAGAGGCACGGAAGGAAGGGCCGGGCGGCTTTGGTCCGCCCGGCGGTCCGAAGCCGCCTGACCTGCGAACATTTATCGACAAACGCACCGCGTCGGTTGCCGCCCAACTTACCGGCAAGAGCAAGGGAGTCGTGCCGCAGTTCGCCGGGTTCGGGCCGCCCAAGGGTGGCCCGATCGGCGGCCCGTTCGGCAAGGGGCCAAATCAGCCCGTCGATGAGAAGACCATGCGCGACCTCGTCAAAGCGCCGGCGGACTTCGACGTCACCCTGTTTGCCGCCCCGCCGAAGGTGAGTTACCCGGTCGCGGTGGCGGCGGGGCCAGGCGGCGAGGTGTTCGTCGCGGTCGATGAGCAAGGCTCGCTCGGCCGCACCCCCGGCGGCGGCCGCGTGCTCCGCTGCGTGGACAGGGACGGCGACGGCAAGGTCGATGAGGTCACGGTGTTCGCCAAGATGGAGCACCCGCGCGGCTTGATCGCCCGGCAGGGGAAGGTGTGGGTCATGCACCCGCCCACCCTGAGCCTCTTCCACGACGAGGACGGCGACGGCGTGGCGGATCGGCAGGAGATCCTGGTCACCGGCCTGACGACCGACATGATCACGAAACGCGGCGGCGACCACACGACCAACGGCATCCGCATGGGCATCGACGGCTGGATTTACATCGGCGTCGGCGATTACGGCATCAAGGAGGCGAAAGGCAAGGACGGCAAAACGATCACGCTGCGCGGCGGCGGCATCGTCCGCGTTCGGCCCGACGGCACCGAACTGGAGATTTACGCCACGGGCCTGCGGAATCCATTTGACATCGCCATTGATCCTTATTTGAACCTGTTCACGCGCGACAACACCAACGACGGCGCCGGCTGGGACACGCGCGTCAGCCATCTCATCCAGAGCGCTCATTACGGCTACACACAGCTGTTTGCCAACTTCACCGACGAGATCATGCCGACGCTCGGCGTGTTCGGCGGCGGTGGCGGCACCGGCGGGCTGTTCGTGCAGGATCCGCGCTGGCCGGCGAAATACGGCAATACCCTGTTCACCGGCGATTGGGGGCGGAGCGAGGTCTATCGGCACGAGCTAAAAGACCACGATCCAACCTTCGATCTGAAACAGGAGGTGTTCCTCAAAGTCCCGCGCGCGACGGGCATGGACATCGACGCCAGCGGCCGGCTCTATGTCGCCAGCTGGCGAGGCGGCGAGGCGAGCGTGTACGTCGGGCCGAATGTCGGCTTCATCGCGCGCGTCACCCCGCGCGGGCTGAAGCCAACTCCGCTCCCCAACCTGACCAAAGTTGGCCAGGAGCAACTGCTCGATTCCCTGGTCAGTCCCAATGCCGTTGCCCGCCTGCACGCCCAGGCAGAGATCCTGCGTCGGGGGCGGAAGCCCGACATCAGCGAGGCGCTGCGAACCCTGGCGTCCGATAGCAAGGCGCCGCGGGAGGGACGCGTTGCCGCCCTCTTCACGCTGGCTCAACTGGACGGCAAGGATTCCCACAAGACGCTGCTCGCGGTCGCCAACGACTCCGCCGTCCGCGAGTTTGCGCTCCGGGCGTTGACCGACCGCAAGCCGCACCTGAAGGGCCTCGACACGAAGCCCTTCCTCGTCGCCCTGACCGACGACTCCCTCCGAGTGCGCGCCCAGGCCCTGATCAGTTTGGGCCGGCTGAACGACGTGTCGGCGGCCAGGAGCATCCTGCCGTTGACAGCGCGGCCGAAAGGCTCTGCGATGCCGGCGAAGAAGCCCTTGCAAAACCAGCCGGACCCGAACCGCGTCGTGCCGCACCTGGCCGTGCGCACCCTGGTTTCGCTCGGCGCGGTCGATACCTGCCTGGAGGCACTCGACGGGCCTTACTCTCCGGGCGCCTTGTGGGCGCTGCGCTACATGCACGAGAAAAAGGCGGTCGAAGGCTTGATCAAGAAACTTGGCAGCGCTTCGCCGGACCTGCGGCGTGGGATTCTGGCCACGTTGATTCGTCTCTACCACCGCGAAGCGGACTACACCGGGAGCTGGTGGGGGATTCGTCCGGACAGCACCGGCCCCTACTTCGATCGCCAGGAATGGGAGAGCAGTAAGCGGATCGGGTCGGTCCTCACGGTCGCCGTCCTCGAAGGGGACGCCGGCACCAGCGCGTTTCTCCGCAGGGAACTCAATCGACATAAGGTCTCTCTGAAGGGGGTCACCAACACCGTAGAGACGAATCCCGCGGCCGAAAAGGAGACGCCGATCGTGATCCTGAAAGCGGATCCGAAGAACCCGGACCAGATCGGCAACATGCCCTACGAGGTCGCCGTCAAGCGGACGCTGCAGGCCAGAGGCGATGTCGCGAAGGGCAAGCTCCTGTTCAAGAGTCAATCGTGCCTTGCCTGCCACACGACCGCCGACGGGCAGACCCCAAAGGGGCCGCACCTGGTGGACATCGGCAAACGCTCCAGTCCCGGCGAACTGGCGGAATCGATCCTCAAGCCGAGTGCCAAGCTCGCGCAAGGCTTCGAGGCGTACACTTTTGAGATGGCCGATGGCCGATTGTTTACAGGCTTTGTCGTCAGTGAGGGTGCCCAGGCGGTGCTGATCCGGGAAGCGACGGGCGTTCAGCGCGAGCTGAGGCGAACGGAGATCGAGGCGCGCCGGATGCAGAAACAGTCGGCGATGCCGGATGGCCTGGTCAACAATTTGACGCCCGGGCAACTGGCCGATTTGATCGGCTACTTGCAATCGTTGCAATGACCGAGGGGAATAGGGGGAAATTGGCACAAGGGCAAGCGAACGAGCGGCGGGGTTTATCCCCGCCGTCCCAGCCCCAGACGGCGGGGATAAACCCCGCCGCTCGTTGCGCATTTCCCCCGTCGCGAGCGCTGTATTGGACCAAAGTCCAATAGCCCTTCCGCCACCCACCTCCTTACGCTGACGGGTGTCTTTGAAAACGTCGCTGTCAAACCGACAAGCGTTTCACCAGGAGAAGCCGATGAGACCAATTCGGATGGGAATGGGTGTAGGTTTGCTGGTTGTCGCTTTGCTGGCCGCACGAGCGGGCCTGGCAGGGCAGGCTAAGGGGATCACCAAGGAAGAGGCCGCCCTTCAGAAAGCCGCCGAGGCGTTTGTGGCCGCCTTCAACAAGGGCGACGCCCAGGCCGTGGCCGCCCACTGGGCCCCCGACGGCGACTATATCGACCAGGAAGGCAAACTGCTGAAGGGGCGGAAGGCCATCGAAAAGGCGATGCAGGGGTTCTTCGCGGAAAACAAGGGCGCGAAATTGCGGATCAACATCGGCTCGGTTCGTCTGGTCTCGCCAACCACGGCCATCGAGGACGGAACGACCGACGTGATTCCCGCCGACGGCAGCGTCCCGCACCGCGCGCGCTACACGATCGTTCACGTCAAGCAGGACGGGCAGTGGTTGCTGGCCAGCGTGCGCGAAGCGGCCTATACTGCCCCTAATCATTCCGAGCACCTGCGCGGGCTGGAGTGGCTGATCGGTGGCTGGGCGGACGAAGCGGAAAAGGGCGAAGTGGCCCAGGTGCATTTTTCCTGGAGCGACAACGGGAATTTCATCATCTCTTCCTTTTCCACGTCCATCAAGGGCGTTCCTATCGGTGGCGGGACGCAATGGATCGCCTGGGATCCGGCGATGAAACGCATCCGCTCGTGGACGTTCCAGTCCAGCGGCGGCTTCGCCGAAGCCGTCTGGACGCAGGACAGCAACAAGTGGCTCAGCAAGACCACGGCGACCCTGCCCGATGGGAAAAAGGTCACCGCCACCAACATTGTGACGCGCGTGGATGCCAACACCGTCACCTGGCAATCCACGGGGCGGATGGTTGACGGCAAAGCCGTGCCCGACTCGCCCGCGGTGCGGATGAAGCGGCTCAAATAACGTGTTTACCCATCTCGTAGGTCGGGGTTTCCAGCCTGACCTGCGGGCGTTCTTTCCAACTTCTTCGCGAGAAACCGAATCATGTTGCGGACAACTCTCTCTCTGATGTTTGCGGCAGCTCTGGGCATTGCTGGGACGGCCGACCGGGCCGAGGCGTGGGGCGCTGCCAGGACGACCTCGACCACTGCCTATCGCACTCCCAGCGGCAACACCGGCATGTATCACAGCAGTACGACGGCCGTGGGCGGCACCGGGAGTGCTTCTGGTGCTACGCATCAACAAAGCGGCATCTATGGTACCGGCCCCGGCGGGAGCACTTACCACGCCAACAGTTCCGGTGGCAGCGCCTGGACCGGCGGCGGTGGGGCGTCCTACTCCGGCGGGGCCGCCTATCATGGCACCACCAGTTCCGGCACCACGAGCGGCGGCGTGTATCACAGTTCGAGTGGGTCGGCGAGCACCAGCGGAGTCTATCGGTATCCGTATTGAATAGTGCCCAACTTCTATCGCGGAGGTACACCATGCTGCGGACAGCGAGTTCTCTGATGATTGCCGCCTTGCTGGGGATTGCTCTGACGGCGGACCAGGCCCACGCGTGGGGCGGCTATCGCGGGGGCAGCACCTCCTACGGCGGAGGCGGCTTTTCGCACAGCAGTTACGGCAGCTTCAGCGGTCGCTACGGCGGAGGGGCTTCCCACTCCGGGACCACGGGTTACAACCCGTCCTCAGGGTTTTACCACGCGGGAACGACCAGCGCCAGCGGACCCTACGGCGGGGGCGCCTCCCACTCGTCCGCCTATTACGGCGGCTCTTCCGGCGGCGCCTATCATTCCTCATCCTCCATCTACGGGGAGGGCGGGAACATGAGCAGCGGCGTCTATCGGGTTCCAGCTTATCCGTATTGATCCTGGCCGCGGGCTTGTGTCAGATCAGCCGCGATCAATGGGATTTAGAGGCTGTAACGTGGTTGGCGAGCGGCGCGGCGTGAGCCCGCCGGTCTGGCCTCACCGGCGGGCTCACGCCGCGCCGCTCGCCTGGTTGTTCCCGCCGCTAACGCAACGCCCTGGCCACTGCGGCCAGCAGCGCTTGCTCCTCGAAAGGCTTTTGCAAGAAGGCAATCGCGCCCTCCTGTAGCGCCAATTCGCGCGTTTGCTCATCTTCATAGGCGGTGATAAAGACGATCGGGATACTCCGCCCTTCAGCCTTGAACCGCTGCTGCAACTCCAGTCCGCTGAGCCCCGGCAGATGCACGTCGAGAACAAGGCAGTCCGGCAGCGTCGGCGTGCCGGCTTGCAAAAACTCCTCTGCCGTCGCGAATGCCTCCACGTTCCTGCCCACCGAGCGGAGTGAGCGTCGCAGCGCTCTGCGCACCGATTCGTCGTCGTCAATGAGGACAATGGTTTGCGGCGTGCTGGGCATCGGGGTGCGCAATCAGGGCGATATCCTGGGAGGGGCCGGAAGGGGCGCCTATCTGGATCGTAGCAGATCCCGGCTGTGAGGGACTATTGGACTTTGGTCCAAGGTGAGGTGTAGGTCCGGCGAGCCGAGCCGGACTGCGGTGCCGCTCGGCTCGCGGCACCTACTGCGAAACCTGGGTTCCGAGCCGCGCCGCCATGCGGACCAGGGCCGCCAGCGAGTCCGCTTTCATCTTGGCCATGACCTGGGCGCGGTGGACCTTGACGGTCTTCTCGGTCACACCGAGTTGCTGGCCCACTTGCTTGTTGAGCAGCCCACTCACGACGAGGGCCATGACCTCGCGTTCGCGCGGCGTCAGAGATACCTGCCGCTGTCGGAGCGCTCCGACCTCCGCTCCTGTTTGTCGGGCTTGCGCGTCGCGGGCAATGGCCTGGTGAACGGCGGCGAGGAGATCGCGATTGTCGAATGGCTTGGGCAGGAAGTCCACGGCGCCGGCCTTCAGCGCACGCACGGTCATCGGAATATCGCCGTGGCCGGTGATGAACACAATCGGCACGCTGACGTTCCGCTCGGCCAGGGTGCGCTGCAGGTCCAGCCCGCTCAGTCCGGGCATGGACACGTCGAGGATGATGCACGCCGGCGCGTCGTCGGGCAGCGGCTGGGCGAGGAACTCCTCCGCGCTGGCAAACGCCCGGGCGCGGAACCCGGCCGCTGTCAGGAGCCGGCGGAGTGCCTTCCGCACTGACAGGTCGTCGTCGATCGCGAACGCGATCGGGGCCGGGTCAGTCATGGGTTGTCCTCCTTGCTGGCGGGCAACGTGAACTGAAACGTGGTGCCGTGGTCGGCGTTCGGACTGGCCCAGATGCGGCCGCCGTGGGCCTTGAGGATCGACTTGCAGATGGCCAGCCCCATCCCCATCCCGTGCGGCTTGGTGGTAAAAAATGGATCGAATATATAGCCTATAGAGTCGGGTGCGATCCCGACGCCGGCGTCCGTCACTGCCACGGAGACTTCCGCCCCGTCCGCGGTCGAGCGAACGACCAGGTGACGCAAGTCGCGCGCGACCCGGTCCATCGCATCGACGCCATTGGTCATGAGGTTCAGGATCACCTGCAGCAGCTGAACGCGATCGCCGGAGACGGCCGGCAGTCCCTCCGCCAGTTCCAGCTTCACCGTCACGCCTCTCCTGGCCAGTTCGCCGCGCATCAACACAGCCACCTCGCGGATGAGGTCGTTGACGGCCACGGGCGAGCGCTCTCCCGGGGCCTTACGGACGAAGTTGCGAATCCGGCCGACCACCGCGCTGGCCCGCTGACCGTCCCGGCTGATGTCTGCCAGCGCCTCGCGCACCTCCTCCATGTCGCAATTTTCCTGGGCCAGCAGGCGCTGCACGGTCTGGGCATTGCTGACGATGGCACAGAGCGGCTGGTTGACCTCGTGAACGATCGATGCAGCGAGTTCGCCCATCATCGTGACCCGAGCCACGAGAGCCAACTGTTCCCGCAGGTGCGTTTCGCGTTCCTCGGCCCGCTTGCGCGCCAGGGCGTTCGCGAAGATTTCGCCGACCAGTTGCAGGCTCTGCACGAGCGCATCGGACCAATCCCGTTCCTCACGAAACGAGCCGACGCAGAGCGCCCCGAGGACCGCGTCCCCGACCTGGCACGGGATCATCAAATGAGAGTGGAACCCCTCCCGAAGGCAGTAGGCCCGTTCCTGGACCGCTTCGGGGGGCAGTTCCTCGGGAAGCCGCGTAAATCGCAGCACCACCCCACAGCGAACCTTGGCCGTGTACCACGGGAACAGCGGGGCAACATTCACCTTCGGAAACGGCGTCACTCCCGGTAGGGCATAGGTGTGCGTGACCAGCAGTTGGCTGCCATCCTCGGAGAACTGCCCCAGGCTACTGCGGTCGATGTCGAGAAACTCGACGATTTGTTGCAACCCGCGCTCGATCTGGCTATCGACCTCCTCGGCCGGCAGATGGATGAAGGCAGCGGACAGCCGCGACAGCAGACTTTCAAAGCGCAGGCGCTCG
>DASPXY010000646.1:0-6176 GCA_035637055.1 Gemmataceae bacterium
TTGTTCCGCAGAAGAAGGGTGAGAAGGTTCCGCCGCCGGCTTCGGGCATGTCCGAAGCTCCCGCGACCATCCTCGTGACGCTGCCGGCCGAGGCCAAGCTGCTGGTCGATGGCACTGCCACGACCTCCACGAGCAGCCAGCGTCGTCTGGTTTCCCCGGCTCTGCAGCCGGGCCGCGATTACCACTACACGCTGACCGCCGAGATCAGCCGTGAAGGGCAGGCCCCGATTCGTCTGACGCAGCGGGTCACCGTTCGCGCCGGCGAAGAGACGCGCGTGCCGTTCACCTTCACCGATCCTGCCGTGACTGCGAGCCGCTAAGACCGCGAGACCGGACAGGTTGGCGTCTGGAGCCGACAGCCTGTCCGGAGGAACGGTGGAGAGCGTGACAGTCGCCTGGGATGGGTGAGGAAGGCGAACGTCGAGACGGTTTGTGGGGGAGGACCGAGATGGTCCTCCCCTTTTTTTGTTTGTGCCGACACCGGCGAGCGGCGCCCGGCGCGCGTGACGCGCGTGCTGGGCACTGCGTACGACCAGATTTCGGCGCCGCTGGCGTCGAACTCCATCGCCTTGTTCAGCGTCATGCTCGTCACGAGCGTGTTGCCGTTGGGCAGGCGCGTCGCGGCGATGGGCTGATCGACCGTCACCTGCCAGACCACCTTGCCGGCCGAATCGTATTCGACCACCTTGTTCTCGGCGTTGTGCGGCACCAAGACGCGGCCGTTCGGAGTCATGTGGATGCGGCCGCCGAAGAGTCGTGTCCCGAGATCGACCTGGAAACCGCTCAGTTCCTTGCCGGTCGCGTCCAGGCGCGCCACGCGGGCATCGGACGTCAGCACCACCATTTCGCCGCTTGGCACCTTCATCGCCTTCATGATTCGTTGACCGTTCGGGAACGAGAAGGTGAAGACCTGGTTGCCCTGACGATCGACTTCGAGCAGCTGGCCATCGGTGGCGATGAAGGTGTTGCCGTTGTTCAGGCGCTGAGCCACCAGGGGACCACTCCCGACGGCTTGTTGCCAGCGAATCTCACCGGTCTTGATGTCGCGCTCGGTCACGCGCGAGCCGTGATACTCCGCGACCAGAATGCGTTCGTTCGGCAGATATTGCACGTCGAGAGGGAATTGCAGGCCATCGACCTTCCAGCGCACCTCCTTCGCCGAGGTCACTTCCAGCACTCGCCCCATGTCGAGCAGCACGATGACGGTGTGACCGAGGAGTCGCGGCCCCTCGCGCAGCCTGGCCAGGTTGATTGTCTTGCCGTGCTCTTTCCACCAGGCGTCCCAGGCGTCGCGGCACTTCTTCCGCGCCGCGGCGTCGCTGCCCAGCGGCACGGTCGGCGGGTTCTTGCCATCCGCCAGACGAAAGAGAATATCCTCAGCCTGCCAGGCTTGCACGGCGGGCAGCGGCTCGAGCAAGTCGATCAATTCCTGGACGGCGGCGCGCTCCTCGGCGTGGGCCAATGCGCTCGCCACGCGCAGCCGCACACCGGCATCGGCATCCTTGAGGAGTTTGAGCACCGCCGGCTTTTCCGACTCGACCTTGGCCCGGCACAAGGCTTCGCCCGCGGCGGCGCGGCGGACCGGCAGCTTGTCAGTGAGGGCCGCCACCAGGATCTTGTCCGGCTTGCCGTCGCTCACGGCGAGCGTGGTGAGGCCGTTGCGCACCTCGTCGGCGACGCCTTCACTATCCGCGAAGGGCAAGTACGCGAGCAGCGCCTCGACGGTCCCGGCGGGCTTGCGCTGCAACAGCAGGCGAACGGCGGCGGCCGGCACGTCGGGAGCATAGTCTTTGTCCCTGATGCGTTGAACGCACTGCTCGGCGCGGCGGGCCACTTCGAGGTCGGCGTCCTTGAGGTGTTCGCGCAGCAACTCGACGACGACCGGGCCACGATTCATGAGGTCGGCGGCTGCCTGTTCGCGGACGCGGAACGCCTTGGCGCCGAGCTTGCCGATCAGGACCAGGACTTCCTCGCGTTCGGTATCGGTCAGGGTGCGGCGGCGGAGGAACTTCAGCAGCGACGCCCCGTCGTGCTGCAGGCCAGCGGCGTCGAGTTTGCGCTCGTCGGCGGCCAGTTGCTTTGGCCCGTCGGCCGCCCCCGGCAGGGCGGACCACAGCACCAGCGCCCCGGTCAGCAGCAGACACACGTGCCTCGCCATGGCTGTCTTCCTCACTTCGTGAGTGGTGAGTGGTGAGTGGTGAGTGGTGGGGGGGAAGGGTGTGGTTAGATTGCATTGCATTGCACGCACACCCTCTGCAAACCGCCACCCACTCACCACTCACCACTCACCAACCCGAACCACGCACCACTCACCATTCTTTGGGATCACCGCTTTCGCGCCCGCCAGGTGCGGCCCGGCGCGGTGTAGCTCCAGACTTCACGGCCCTGACGGTCCAGTTCCACGACGCGCTGCTCCACCGTGCTCACCAGGGTGTTGCCGCTGGGCACGCGCACCGCCGAGACAGGCAAGCGGACGTTTGCCGACCAGCAGACTTTGCCATCGCCGTCGTACTCCGCCACCCGATTTTGATTATACTCCGGCACCAGGATGTGCCCGCTGCGCAGCACATCGACATTGCCGCCCAGGGTGTAGACCAACCCGACCGGGAAACTCTTGACCTGCTTGCCATCCGCGTCGAGCCACGCACACGTTCCGCTGGAGATGACGACCATGCGGCCGTCGGGCAGTTTGCGCGCCGCGGAGATACTAGTCGCTTGGTGCTGATAGGTAAACACGTCCTTGCCGGCGCGGTCCACGACGAGCAACTGGCGGCGCGTGGCAATGAACGTCTGCTCACCCGGCAAGCGTTGACAGGCGATCGGCAGGTCCACCTGTCTCTCCCAGAGTATCTTGCCCTGCAAGTCGCGCTCCGTGACGCGCCGGCCGAGATACTCCGCGACCAGCACTCGGTCGGAACCAACGAGTTGGGCATCGACCGGATAACGCAGATCGCCAATATCCCAGCGAACTTTCCCTTCCCGGTCCACTTCGAGGACATGACCGGCAGAGCCTTTCATCTCCATGTAGGTGACCAGCGTGTAGCCGAGGAGCCGGGGACCGTGATCGAGTTTCGCGAGATCGACGGTCGCGGCGTGCTTGTGCCACCACGCCGCCCAGGCATCGCGCACCGGACTGGCCGGCTTGTCGCGGTAGACAACCACGGGCGGGCCGTTGTCGCCGGCAACAGCCCGCAGGGCCTCCTCCACGCGCCAGACGTCGCCCGGCGGCAGCTGGGCGAGCAAATCGATCAGGACAGGGACGGCCTCGCGCTGCCGCGCCTCGAACAGGGCCAGGGCAATCGGCAACCGGGCCTTCGGTTCAGTCGCCTTGAGGATCTCGAGGTAACGGGCCTTCAGTTCCTTGACCCCGGCGCGGCAAAGAGCCTCGACGGCGACGGTGCGGCGGATGCCTCCCTTGTCGTCGAGGGCCGCGACCAGGGCGGGTTCGGGCTTCCCGTCGCGCATCGCCAGGACCGTCAGCGCCGCGCGAACTTCCTCGACGACCGGCTCATCGGCGGCGAAGGGCAGATAGGCCAGCAGCACCTCGGCGGCTCCGGCCGGCTTGCGATGAGCCAGAAGGCGAGCAGCGGCCGCGGCGCGCGTCGCCTCCGGACCGGCATCAATTTTGACCAGGCACAGCTCCGCGCGGCGAGCCACCTCGCAGTCCGCCGCGTTTTTGGCGCGGAGCAGGAAGGATCGGGCATCGAGCCCTTCCTTCACCAGGGCGAGAGTGGACTGCTCGCGACGGACATAAAAACGATTACCCAGATCGTTGATGAGGGAGTTCAACAGTTCCTGACGGCCGGGCGGTGGGACACGGCTGCGAAAGAACTCCAGGAGCGAGGCGTCATCGGTCTTGAACTGGGCAGCCTGGAGGAGTTTCTCGTCGGCAGCGCTGGAGTCGGGGTTGTCGGCAGCGGCAGCGCAGGTCGGCAGGAGGGTGATGAGGACAAACGATAGGGTGACGCGGCGCATGCTGGACTTCCCTGGACTGCGGCGAATGGGCATCAAGTCGCTTGCGGGTTAGCCCAAACAGCGCTAACCCGCAAGCGGGAAGAACTAATGAGGAGACGATCTGTCGGAGCGCGAATAACCCGACGGCTCAGCGACGCCGCGCCATGAACACCTGCCCCTCGGCGCCGTGGTCCCAGCGCTGGTCACCGTTGCGGTCGATCTCGACAACGCGGCGGCTGATCTGGCTGCCGACCAGGGTGTTGTTGTTGGGCAACCGCTGGACCGAGGTCGGCCATTGCACCTTGGCCTGCCACACCTGCTTCCCCGTCGGGTCGAACTCGATCACTTGCTGGCTGTTGTAGACCGGCACCAGGAAATTGCCGCTTGGCAGCAGCTCGAAATTGCCGAACTGCGATCCCATCGGCCCGACCTGGAACGAGCCGACCACTTTCTGGGTCTTCGGATCGAGGCGCGTCAGCAGGCCCGCGTTGGTGATGAACACCACCTCGCCGTTGCGCAGTTTGCGGCCGCGGAAGATATCGAAGTTCTGGCGATCCATGTGCCAGACCTCTTCGCCCTTGGGGTTATACTCGGCGAGGCGATTCTGCATCACGATGAACGTGTTGCCGCCGGGCAACCGGTGAGCCGACAGCGGATTGCCGTTGACCCTCCGCTCCCACTTGATGTTGCCCTTGAAGTCGCGTTCCGTCACGCGCTGCCCCTGGAACTCCGTGATGAGCACCCGATCGGGGCCGGTCACCTCGGCATCGACGGGGTAGGTGTTGATTTCAATCTTCCAGCGAACTTTCTTGTTGGCGTCGAGTTCGCATACCTGCCCGGTGGCCGGCAGGCGCTTGCCGTTGACGATGCGATTGAACGTCCGCTCCACCACGAGCGTGTACCCCAGAAAGGCGCGGTTCAGTTCGACCTTGTCCAGGGCGACCACGTCCTTGTTTTTGTCCCACCACTCGGCCCACACTTGCCGGCACTTCGCCCGGCTGGCGGCATCCAGACCGAGCGAAACCTGCGGCGCCTTTTCGCCGGCGATGCGAATCAGCAACTCCTCCGCGGGCCAGAGTTGTTCCTGCGGGAGATGTTCGAGCGTGCTGATCAGGGTGGGGACGGCGTCCTTCTCGCGCTTCTCGCGGACCAGGGCCAGGGCGATGCGCAACTGCACCCCAGGATCACTGTCCTTGAGCAAGGCCCGCACAGCTGGCAATTCGCTATTGACACCGGCCTGGACCAGTGCGGCTGCGGCGGCGCCGCGTTTGACGGCAACCTTGTCCTTGAGGGCGGCGAGCACGACCGGCTCCGGCTTGCCGTCGCGCAGGATCACCTTCGGCAGGGTGGAGCAAATTTCCTCGACCACGGAGCCGTCGGCGGCGTAGGGGAGGTAGTTCAGCAACACCTCGGCGGCGCCGGCGGGTTTGCGAACGGCGATCAGCCGGGCGGTGGCCGCCTGCACGACGGGGTCGGCCCGCTCCTCGATCTGCTTGCGGATGTTGGCCGCGCGCCGCAGGATCTCGTGTTCAGCGGAACCCTCCGCCTGGCGAACGGCAACCATACTGCTCGACCCCAGGGCGATCAGGTCGGTGAACGCCTTTTCGCGGACACGAAACGACGGCGCGCCCAGTTCGCGAATCAGCTTTTCGAGAGTTTTCGGATCGGCTTCGGGATAAGTGCGCTTGCGGAAATAGTCGAGCAGGGCGGGACCATCGACGGGCTCGCGCACGTCGCGGAGGATTTTTTCGTCGGAGGCGGTGGTGTCGGGTGGCGTCTCGGCGGGAGCAGGCGGCATGGGGGGCTGACCCATCAGGGACGGGATGGACAGGAGCACCATCGCGGCGGCGAAGAGGAGAGTAGGAGCAACGCGCATGACGCCTTTCCCTCGTGGAGTTTGCGGCGGGTGACGATTAGTCGTTATCTTAAACGATCCTCAGGAAGACGGGGAGGGAAATTATTTAGATTGTGGGGAGTGGGGAAGAAGCGATGTGCCCGCTGTTGTGGCACGGTCTCCTGACCGTGCCACGGCTTTCGAGCTGTTGTGGCACGGTCTCCTGACCGTGCCACGGCTGTTGACCGCAGGTCTCCGGGAGTAGCGGGAGACCTGCGGTCAGTCCCCGTGGCACGGTCAGGAGACCGTGCCACAACATAGCGATGTGTTGTTCGTAGTTCCGCCTTCAGGCGGCAAGACACCAAACCGCCTAAAGGCGGAACTACGA
>DASPXY010000647.1:0-3742 GCA_035637055.1 Gemmataceae bacterium
CCTGACACGTTGAAGGCTGCGGTGGCCAAAGCCATCAAAGGGCGAGAAGAGACGTGAGAGATGAAAACGGGGACAGCCACGCTTAGGAAAGCGAGCCAGCCCCCTTAGGCCCTGTCGAGGTTGCGGTACTGGCGGTACAGCAGGAGGGAGCCCCAGAGGAAGGCGAGCACCATGAAGTAGATGCCGATCGAGTAGGCCGCGTGGGCGAGCGCGTGGTCGTATTGCGACCAGCCGAGGTTGGCCAACAGGTATTCCCAATCATGCCCTTCGACTTCCTGCCCGGTGACCCCGCCTAAGAGGATCAACTGGAGATCCCGCGCGTCGTTGATGTACGGCGCGAGGTCCATCAGGCTTTCGGCGAACCACCAGAGCGCCACCGTCGCGCCGAAGGCGTCATTGTTATAGAAGAGGAACGCCCCAAGGCAGATCAGCGGCATGAAGAGCTGCCCCAGGCTGCCGCCGAGCACCGTCAAGAACCGGCCGAAGGGCGAAAAGATGAGATGACCGGCCTCATGGAACGGGAGGTTGATGAGGTGCATGAAGTGCCCGCCCACATAGTTCGTCTCCATGGGAGTCACGATGAACTTGACGCCCCAGAAGATCAGCACGCCATACACGAGTACCCGCCCGGCGAAAGCGAACGAGTTGACGCGCTCCTCAGCAGGAAGCAGGTAGGCGATGATGAGCGCGAAGAGCATCAGGCGCTGCGTTTACTTCGCTTGCGTTTCCAGTTGTGCGTAGAGTTTCTTCACGCAGTCCGGACAGAGGCCGTGGGTGATCGTCGCATCCGAATGCGTGTGGATATAATTCTCGACGTAGTCCCAGTAGCCCTCGTCATCGCGGATCTTCTTGCAGGAGGCGCACATGGGCAACAGGCCCCGTAAGGCCTTGATGTGCTCGTGGGCGTGCTGCAACTCCTCAAGGAGCGCCTCGCGTTTCGCTGCAATCCGACGGCGCTCGGCCACCACCGCTGCGAAGATCATGGCCAGCAGAGCGGTGACGCCGATGAACGCTTGCAACAACAGCAGGGAGTCGTTCGGCGTTTCCCCGGCAAAGGGACCGAGCCCACGCAGGGTGCCCCAGATCGCGATCGCGGAGAGCAGGACGGTGGCCGTCGCCGTTTCACGTGGACCGAATCGAAACGCCGCCCACACGAGGATTGGAACGCACAGGTAGTCCAGCGGGTAATCTTTGACTTTGAGAGGAGTCCAGCCGCCGAATACCACCTGGCCGACGACAACGAGACAGAGCAGCAGGCAGGCCGCCTCACGAACCTGCGCTCGCTGCCAGCGCACGCGGGGATTCGTGAGCCACAGCACGAGCAGCGGGGCCACCTTGAGAGCACCCACCGCATCCCCGAGCCACCAGGTCAACCAGATAGCGCCAAAGTCGGCCCAGTTGGCGAAGCCGCCCAGTGACAGGCTGGTCACGCCGAGCGCGGGGCTCACCATCGTGCTGAGCATTCCGGCGAGGACCGCGAATTTGAACACATCTTGCGGCCGCTCGAAGGCGTGAGTGCCGCCGGCGAACCTGTTCACCAGGTACGCCCCTGTCAGTCCCTCAAGCGTGTTGCCGGCCGCGATGCCGAGGGATGTGGCGACTGTGCCCGCCGTCGTGATATTCGCCAGGTATGCGCCGGCGAAGATGCCGGGCCAGACGCGGTACCCGAACACCAGGAACGCCGCCAGGGCGATTCCGGTGGGCGGCCATACCGCCGTTGCGCTGGCGTGCACGAAGGCGAGCTTCAGTCCGAGCTTGGCCGCGATCAGGTAGGCGGCGGCCAGGACGGCGACAGTCACCAGATAAACCAGATGAGGAACCCAGCGAGAAAGCTTCATCCTTTCTGCAAGCTGCAAATCCCATGCAAGGCGCTGGTGACCGTTGATACGGGTTGTCTCAGGATGTCAGGCCCTGTCGAGGTTCCGACCCGGCCTGACCCTTATTTCTTCAGAATGTAATCGTCGAGGCTGCGCTGGATGATGCCGCCGGAGAGAGAAGGGTACTGGCTGCGGAGGGCGCGCTGCCCGACGGCGGCGGGCTGATGATCGTCGTTGCGGATGAGGCCGGCGATGTTGGCGTCAATGCGCGTGACGGCCTCGCGAAAGAACTCGTCAGCGAGGTCCCAGACGTGGCCGTTCCCCTGCGCGCGGCGAAGCGCCTCGGCATGCAGGGCCGTGGCGGCGATGGTGAGAATGTCCTCGCCGATCTCCTCGATCCGGTTCTGCCGGCCCTGATCGTCGCGCAGCGCCTCGCGATAGCGCGCCATCGCGTACAGAATTGTCCGGGCAAGGCGCCGGCTCGCGCGCTCGGCGAATAAGAGGTTTTCCGAGACCTCGCGGCGCCGGAACTCCTCGCGATCCGACAGAGGCGTGCGTTTCCAGAGTCCCAGGTACCTGGGTACGTAGCCACGCAGGAGCTTCAGCCACTCACGGAGCTTCGAGGCCCCGGTCAACCCTCCCTCGAGGTACGTGCGCGCCCGTTCGAGATGCGGGCTCAGGGCCTCGCGCGCCACGAACGGCCGCAGAATGTCCGTGGCCCCTTCGCCGATGCGGTACATCTCGGCGTCGCGGACGAGCTGTTCGATCGGGAAGCCCGGCTCGCCCCGGACCTGACGCGACTCCGCCGTCTCGTAGCCCATCCCGCCGAAGATGATCTGGGCGTCCTTCAGGAAGCGGATCGCCTTCTCCGAGCAGAAGATCTTGGCGATGGCGGCCTCAATCCGGATGTCGTAGTGCTTCTGGTCCGCCATGCGCCACACGAGCGACGCCAGCGCCTCCATCGCGAAGAGGTCGGTCGCCATGCGGCCGATGCGCATCATCTGCGTCTGCCGCTCGCCCAGGGGCTTGCCGAAGGTGATGCGGGAGTTGGCCCGGTCCAGCGTCGGCTGCCACGCCTGCTTCGCCATGCCGAGACAGATGGCCGGGATGCTGATCGCGCGGCCGACGTTGAGGATGGTGAGCGCGTACTTGAGCCCCTTGCCGATCTCGCCGATGATGTTCTCGGCGGAGATGCGCACGTCCTTGAGCCGCATGTAGGCGTTCTCGATCCCCCGGCACCCTTCGAATTGGCACCGCTGCAGGACCGTCACCCCGGGGGTCTCCATGGGGAGGATGAAGGCGGTGTGCACCTTGTCGTCGCAACTCTCCCCTTCACGAACGGGCACCCAGGCCAGCTTGCCGTCCTGCACAACTTTTTTGGCCGGAACCCGGGCGATCAAGGTAACGTAGCGCGCGATGGGCCCGTTCGTGCACCAGAGCTTCTCCCCGTTGGCGAGGAAGTGCGAACCGGACCGGTCTAGCACCGCTTCGGTCTGGATGTTGGCGGCGTCGGAGCCCGTGATCGACTCCGTCAGCGCGAAGGCGGAGATCGCTTCCCGGGCCACGCGCGGGAGGTAGGTCCGTTTTTGCGCCTCGTTGCCGAAGAGGAGGATCGGCATGGCGATGCCGATGGACTGGGGCACCGCGACGGTCAGCGACAGGATGTTGCTCCAACTGGCGATGAGCGTGAGCACGCGCCCGTAATTGGTGTAGGAGAACCCGAGGCCGCCGTACTCCTTGGGGATCTTCATGCCGAACGCGCCGAGCTCGAAGAGGCCTTTGAGCACAGAGTCGGGGATCTTTGCGGTGCGCTCGATCTCTTCGGGGTCCACGTGGCTTTTCAGGAAGGCTTCGATCTTCCGGCAAAAGGCTTCGCCGGCGGCTTTCTCTTCCGGCGGCTCCGGCGGCGGGAGGAGCAGGGCGAA
>DASPXY010000648.1:0-5111 GCA_035637055.1 Gemmataceae bacterium
CTCGTTGACGGTGAGGGCGCGGCCGCCGGACTCCTTGCCGTTGAGGCCGGCAATGGCGGCCTGGGCCTCCTGGTCGGTCTTCATCTCCACGAAGCCGAATCCCTTGGACCGGCCCGTGTCTCGGTCCATGATGACCTGCACGGATTCCACCGTGCCGTGCGGCGCGAACATCTTCTCCAGATCACTGTCGGTCACCCCGTAGCCCAGGTTGCCGACGTACAACTTCTTACCCATGGGTCACTCCAAAGGGCCTCTCGCCCCACAGGGACAAGCAAGGCCGGTCCAGGAAACAAACGATCAACTTTACCGAATGAGGCGAAGCGCTCGCGGACGGCGGGGATAAACCCCGCCGCTCGTTGGAATTCCGACGAGCCGCCGGGTTTATCCCGGCGGTTTTGTCCGTGAGCTCTACGCGATGAAGCGCAACCGGGCCGCACCTGGTCGCTACGCCGGGAGCACCGCCGTGGCGACCGGTTCCGGCATCGGTTCCTTCACAATCTGCAGAAAATAGGTGCCCTTCTGTTTGCCGAGCAAATCCGAGAGTTTCTGGTCTGCGGCGGCGCGCTGATTGTAGTCGAAGATCGCGACCTGTTTCATGCCGCCGTCGAAGACCCCCCAGCGGGCGCACATGCGGGGCGGCGCCTTCTTCGCGCGGACCTTGGGTGTCTTCGGGGCCGCCGGTTTCTTCGCCTTGCTCCGTGCCTTCGGTGCCTTCACGTCGGCGACGACGACGGCGGCCTGGTCTGCCGGTTCCTGCCCCGGCGCTTGCGCTTGCTCAGCGTGATCCGCCTGCTCGCGGAGCATCCGGCGATTGAGTATTCTGCCTGCCATCACAGCCTGCTTTCCGGTTAAGTTGGGAACGATCTTGTCTCCCTCGGGAGGGCAGCGTTGTCGCCAGTCAGGCCACCCGAGGCTCACGGTCTGCCAACGCCTCACTTGGTCTCGTGGATCGTCGCAAACGCGGGAAGGGGGAGTCCACCCTCCGCGAGCGAATACTCTCTGCGGATGGTCGGCGTGGAGGCAAGGATGTTGCCGTCACCGTCCGTGACCAGGAAATAGCTGTGGGCGACCCGGGCGGAGGCACCGTCGAGGCCGACGAAAATGTTCACCCGGTAGTGATCGTCCCACAGCCGCCGAATGTCCACCCGGTGCAAGGTGTCCGGCGGGCCGAGGGCGCGCATGACGTGTCCGCGGATGGCGGACTGGCGCTGCTGGCGCCCGGGGTCTTCGGCATCGGGAGGCTTCACGTTCTGTTTCATGGGAGTTCGCTTTCTTCGAGCGGTTCGGGGTGACAACCGTCAGGTGAGATAATCGTCCATGTCGTAGCGCGGCAGGACCGCCACAAAGGTAGTCCCCTGGCCTGGCCCGGAATCCACGGTCAACGTCCCGCCGCTCTGTTCGACGAGCAGTTTGACAACCGCCAGACCCACACCCAGCCCAGCCGCCCGAGTCGGGGCCGCTCGGTAGAACAGTTCAAACACGTGGATGCCCTCGTCCGGGGGCAGGCCGACGCCGTTGTCGCAGATGCGCAACTCATAGGCCTTGGGTGACACACACAGTCCCACCTCCACCCATCCCTCGGTCTTCTCCGAGTCGTAGTATTTCAGGGCATTGGACAGCAGATTGTCCAGGATGTGCCGCAGACGAGCAGGGAACCACTCCACATAGTCGCTCTCCAGCTTCAACCGGAGGGCCACCTGCGGTGCGCCCAAGAGCCGCTGCTGCCAACGAAAGACTTGCTCGATCAGCGGGCGGACCGCAATGGCGATCACCTGGTCATGGGCTGGATGGTAGCCGGGCGGTTCTTGCAAATCACGGACCACCGCGGTCAGGTGCGCCGCTGCTTCGCCGAGATCAACCAGACGGGCAGGCGCGTCCGCGGCGGTGGCATCTGTGCAGAGCAGCCGGATCCGTTTCAGGGTTTCCCGCACCTCATGTTGCACAAACTGCCCTTGCCGGCGGAGGCGATCGACCTCCAGTTCCAGGTCGGTCACGTACGTCAGGAGAAGATGGATATTGGAGGTATTAAGGGTCGATCCGATCGCAGAATGCCACATACGCTCTGAGCCTTTCCGGGAAGAATCCACGGGCCTAGCAGCCCGTTGAAAACCCCTCCCCCGGCCCCTCCCCGCAGCGGAGAGGGGGGAAAGACAGAAAACTCTCCCCTCTCCGCTGCGGGGAGGGGCCGGGGGAGGGGTTTTCAACGGCCTACGCCTCGCCGCCCTCATCCTGCCAGGGATCTTCCCCTTGCGGCTGATCGAGGCTCAGCGCGTGCCGGCCCGGCCAATTGCCTTCCGTGATACGCTTCAGGTTCCTGGCGAACTCCTTGGCGTGGACGGGCAAGATCAGGCAGCTATTGGCCCCCGCCGCCAGTGCCGCCCGGACCAGGGCTTCCTGGGCCGGCAGAACCAGGACGAGCAGCGGAGTGTCGGATCGCCCCGCCTGGCTGCGCAGGCCGCGACACAAGCCCAGGGTGTCCACCAGGTGCTCCCGAGCACCGACGATCAGCAAGTCGGCTTTCGTGGGGCTCCAGTCGTGCGCGAGCGAACGGGTGTTCGCCCCACACGCCGACTGGATCTCCCATTCCGGAAAGGCTTCTCGCAGGCTGACCAGACTGGTCGAATCGACGTCAAAGGCGACCGCTTTCCGTTGCTCGTTCAAGGGTGTCTCCTGGTGAAAGCCTGGAGATCGAACAGGAGCGCCTTGCCGGCGGTCACGGACCCTGGGGGTTGCGACCAACGGGCAGGATGCCGATCAGTTTCACCTCCAACTCTACCGACTGACCGGCACCGCGGCGATTGGTATCGACGACCACGGTCTCGGCGTGGACTTTGACGACGCGCACGGCGTGCGGCCGGCCCTGGCGGTCCACAAGCCGTACCCATTGGCCGACCGCAAGGGATTGGTCCTTGGGGAAGCGCGAACGGGCACAGCGACGGATGCGGCTCGGGTCGGCAGGTCCGTAGCCCTTGTCCACGGGGACGCTGACCTTCGTGCTGGCGCCTGGGGCCAGGCCGACGAGCGCCAACCCCAGACCGGGCAGGCGCGGATGGTCAACACCAACGGTCAGTTCGAGCGGTGCGCGGTCGCGCGACGAGGTCGCGGAACCATCCTGGAAGCGCTTCACGTAATGAACCTGGACGCGGTCACCCGGTTGAACGGTCTGCATGGAACGGGTTCCTTCGGGAGAAGAGGTCGCGGAACTCCTCGGGCTGTTGGCGGCCCGACACGTAGCGTTGCTCGTGGACCTGCTCCCGGTCCACCGGAGACGGGCATGACCAACCACAGCGAACTCTGTCGCCCTGGATCGCCACGACCCCGGCACCGGCCACGGTCGTAGGAGGAAATCGCAAGGAATCAGGGAGTTGGGAGAGGTTGCATGGTTCTGGTCGGCATCTCCGTGCATGAGGACGACATTGAACGTCCTGCTCCGCACGCTTGATGTCCGCCAGATCCAAAGAGAGGTTCTGCGGAAGAGGAAGGCACCAGGGATGGAGAGCAATGAGAGTATTCTACACGGAAAGGGGACGGATGGCCAGCCCTCTTTTGCAGAGTGGTGCGTGGTCAGTGGTGAGGAGTGAGTGAAGAAGGGTTCAAGCCCACTGTTGTGGCACGGTCTCCTGACCGTGCCACTCTGCTGACCGCAGGTCTCCCTCGATGCCGGGAGCCCAGAGGAGACCTGCGGTCAAGCCCGTGGCACGGTCAGGAGACCGTGCCACAACAGCGGGAGGTTGGATTGCATTGCACGCACCCACACCCTCTGCAAACCACCACCCACCACTCACCAACCCGAACCACTCACCACTCACCACGCTGCGAAGCAGGTTACTCCGACGCCGTGCCCGCCGGCTGCAGCGCCTCGGCGTCCGCGGCGCGCTGACGCGCCAGCGCGGCCTCCAACGCCTCCTTGTTGATCCGCACCTCGGCTTCCTGGTGCATGTGGAAGCCCGTGCCCGCAGGCACCAGGTGGCCCAGGATCACGTTCTCCTTCAGACCGACCAGGTAGTCCACCTTGCCCGCCAGCGCGGCCTCAGTCAGCACCTTGGTCGTCTCCTGGAAGCTCGCCGCCGAGATGAAGCTATCCGACTGCACGGCGGCCTTCGTGATGCCGAGCAGCTGGATACTGTTCGTCGCCGGCCTGGGCTGCTCGAACGTCGGCGGCTTCTTCTTCTCGGCCTCCATCGTCGCCCGCACCTCCTCGAACTGCTCCTTCGTGACGATCTTGCCGGTCTCCAGCCGCGAGTCGCCCGGATCCTTCACCTTGACGCACTCGCGCAGGCGGGAGTTCACCTCCTGGAACGCGAACTTGTCAATGACCGACCCCGGCAGCAGGCCGGTGTCGCCCATCGTCTCGACCTTCACCTTGCGGAGCATCTGCGCGATGATAATCTCGATGTGCTTGTCGTCGATCTCCACACGCTGGCTGCGGTAGACCGACTGTACCTCGCGCACCAGGTAGTTCTGCACCATCTCGGCGCCGCTGATGCGCAGGATGTCGTGCGGCACCAGCGGGCCCTCGACGAGCGGGTCGCCCTCCTTGACGTAGTCGCCCGTGTGGACGCGCACGTGCTTGCCGTGCGGCACGATGTGCTCCTTCTTGCCGTCGTCGATCTCCTTGCCGGCGTCGTCCATCGGCACGACGTAGATCACGCGCTTGCCCTTCTTCCGCTCGCCCAGGCGCACCTTGCCGGCGATCTCCGCCATGACGGCGGGCTCGCGCGGCCGCCGCGCCTCGAAGATTTCCGTGACGCGCGGCAGACCGCCGGTGATGTCCTGCGTGCCGCCGACCTCCCGCGGCGTCTTCGCCAGCAGCGAGCCGGGGAAGACCTGGTCGCCCTCGCGCACCTCCAGGTGCGCCTTTTCCGGGATATAGTGGACCTCCAATTTGTTACCACGCTGGTCCTCGATGACGATCTGCGGGTGCAGGTCGCCCTTGTGCTCGGAGATCACCCAGCGCTCGGCACCCGAGCCGACGTCGCGCTCCTTGCGGAGCGTTTCGCCCTCCACAATCTCCTCGAAACGCACGCGGCCGCCGCTCTCGGCGAGGATCGGCGTCAGGTGCGGATCGATCTTGAAGAGGACTTGATTCGGCTGGACCGTGTCGCGTTCCT
>DASPXY010000649.1:0-2704 GCA_035637055.1 Gemmataceae bacterium
CGATAATGTTCATCCTTGAAGTAGGCATAAGAGTCGGCCAGGGACGCCTCCTGCGATGCCTCCGCGTCCTCGATGTTCTTGAGCTTCTCCTGTGCCTTCGCCTGCTCCTCGCGCGACGCCTTTGCACTGCCGACCACCGCCCGGAGTTTGTCCTTGGCTATCTTGAAGTTGACGACCGAATGCGACGTCGAGGAGAGGTGGCTGGCCGAGGCGTACAGCGGCACCCCCGCCGAACCGTCCATGCGGAAGCTCTTCGAGCCGGGATCGTACTGATCGCGCGAGTATTTTTCCGAGCGCTCCAGGGCCTCGTCGGACACCGCGGCGCCGCGCTGCTTCGCCCGGTTCAGTCCGACCGTCCCCAGCGCCTGCCCGACGACCGGCGCCCAGCCGTGCATGGTCCAGGTGCCGTCCGCCTGCTGGTGCCGCTGCATCTTGCCGACTGTCTTATTGAGGGCAACCTCCAAACGGCGCTCGCTCTCCTCCGACGGCATCTGTCCCTTGGCCTCGGCGAGTGTCAGCGACGTCAGGAAAGTGTCGGCGTAGGGGCCGATCTTCGTCTGGACCTGCGTGCCGCGCTGGTCGGTGACAAAGGGCGAATCGTTGTCGGCGCGTTCGACGTTGCCCATGATAAAGTCCAGGGCACGCGTCACGTTCGGGGCGTATTCGCCGCTGCGCGGCGTGTGGCCGCCGCGCAGCAGGGCCATTGTGGCGACACAGGTGTTGGCGACGTCGGGCGGATCTTGCACGTCGGGGCCTTCGACGCGGCCGCCGTCCTGCGCGGTGCGCCAGCCGCCGCCCTGACTCCAACCGCCCTCGGCGTGTTGCTGACGAATCAGGTAGGCGAAACCCTTGTGGACAGCGTTGCTGAGTGGTTTGGGAGTCATCTGTGCAGTACCTCCAAAGCTGGGGACAGGTGTTCGCAGACGTTCAGAATGGCGCTTGGTCGTGCGGGGTCGAAGGAGGTATTGTTCGTAGTCCCGCCTTCAGGCGGCGAGGCGTCGAAACCGCCTGAAGGCGGGACTACGAACAAGGCGCCCTGGATCCTGCATTCACTGGACTCCTTATTATATCCGGGCAGGGAAGCCCCGACGCCCTCCGCGCGGCAGGAACAACCGCGATCCCTTCATGTCCGCCGGTCGATAGACGCCTGCGCCCCGCTGTGCTACACTGCCCACTGATCTTCGCCGCACGCTCGGGGTGCCCCGCATGTTAGTTGTCGAAACGCACAACCTCTCGAAAAGCTATGGTCGCATCCGCGCCCTGCGCGGCGTGTCGCTGCGCGTCGAGCGCGGCGAGATTTACGGTCTGCTCGGCCAGAACGGCGCCGGCAAGACGACGCTCATCAAAACGCTCCTGGGAATCGCGCGCGGCTGGGAGGGCGAGGCGCGCCTCTTCGGCAAGCCGGCGGGAGCGCTGGAAATTCGTCGCGACATCGGCTATCTGCCCGAGGACCATCGCTTCCCCGAGTATCACACCGCGTCCAGCCTGCTCAACTTCTACGGCGAGCTGCTGGGCGTGCCGCGGCAAGAGCGCCGGCGCCGCATCCCGGAAGTGCTGGAGATGGTCAATCTCTCCGGCCGCATGAACACCAAGATTCGCACGTACTCCAAGGGCATGAAGCAGCGCGTCGGCATTGCCCAGGCGATCTTCCACGACCCCGGCGTAATCTTCCTCGACGAACCGACCGACGGCGTCGATCCGGTCGGCCGGCGTGCGATCCGCGGCATCCTCGAACGGCTCCGCGACCAGGGCAAGACCATCTTCATCAACTCGCACATGCTCAGCGAGGTCGAACTGATCTGCAATCGCGTCGGCATTTTGCAGCGCGGCGAGATGATTCGCGAGGGCGGCGTCGAGGAGCTGACGCGGCAGAAAAACCTGTTCGTGATCGGCCTGGCGCCGGGACAGAACCTCCCCGCGTCCGAGTTGACGGCGGCCGGCTATCGCGTCGAGCGCAAGGCGGAGTTTTGGGAGGTCGAATTGACAGACGGCCAGACCATCGACGGCGTGGTGGATCTGCTGCGCGCCCGCGGACTGGGCCTTCGCCACCTCCTGGAAAAGCGACAAACGCTAGAGGATTTGTTCCTCAAGACCGTGGACGATTACGAGCCCGGCGTCGGCGGGGAGGCGAAACCGGCTCCGGCGCAGGCGTCGCCTGCCGTCCCCGACGAACGCATCGCGAAGGGGCAGCCATGAAGTACCTCGCCATCCTCAAGGACTCGGTCCGCGAGGCGCTCGACAACAAGGTGATTTACGTCATGGTGGGGCTCTCCCTCCTGGTGACGCTGTTCGTGCTGAGCGCCGGCTTCGAGCCGCTGCCGGCCGAGGACATGATGGCGCGGTTGCTCAAGCGTCGGATCCTCTGGCTGGAGGATCTCCACGGCAAGGGCCAACGCCCGGAGCGCGAGGACGACCGCCTCCCTGCGCAGAAGGGGGCAAAAAAGCCTGTCGTCCTCGGTGAGTTTGCCGTGCAACACGTCGAGTCGCTCACACCCGGTGCGGCCATCCCCGACAGTTCCTATCGCGTCACGGTGGTCCTGCCGCTGAAGACCCGGGAGGAGGCCGACAAGATTCGCACCAACCCGGCCGACCAGGTCGCAAGACTGCGCCACGCCCTCTCGATGGCGGAGCAGTATCAATATCTGAAGGTCAACGAGGTGCGGCTGGCTGTCCAGCAACCGCCCGCGGTCAAGGCGGATGTGGC
>DASPXY010000650.1:0-6500 GCA_035637055.1 Gemmataceae bacterium
CGGCGGGCTGGGGTATGGTGTGTGCATGAGTGAAGGTGCGACAGGGGCAGTCCTTCTCGTCATCATTGCCTGAACCTCCCCCGATTTGGTGGACACCTTAGATGAGGCGAAGATGCCTCGAGGAGTCCCCATGGAGAAGCGTGCGCGACGGAAGTTCACGGCGGAGTACAAGGCGGAGGTGGTACGGCTGGTCCGGGACGGTGGCAAGACGGTCGGGCAGGTCTCGCGTGATCTGGATCTGACGGAGACGGCGGTTCGGCAATGGGTGAAGCAGGCGGGGGTCGATGCGGGCGGAGGGGGGGCGGGAGCATTGACGACGGCCGAGCGGGCCGAGCTGGCGGCGCTGCGACGTGAGGCTCGGCAGCTGCGGATGGAGCGGGAGATACTAAAAAAGGCGGCGGCCTTCTTCGCGAAGGAGAGCCAGTGAAGTTCGGGTTCATCCAGACGGAGAAGGCGATTTACCCCGTGCGAATGCTGTGCCGGACGCTGTTGGTCTCTGCCTCTGGTTTCTACGCCTGGTGCCGGCGCAGCCTGAGTCTCAGGGCGCAAGAAGATGCCGCGCTCAAGGTCGAGATTCGAGCGGCGCACGCCGCGAGCGGCAAGACCTACGGGAGTCCTCGCGTCCACGAGGATCTCAAGGCCGCCGGCCAGCACGTCGGGCGTAAGCGCGTGGCGCGCCTGATGCGAGAGGAAGGCATCGAGGGCCAACGGAAACGGCCCTTCCGTGTGACGACCGACTCGCGGCACTCGCATCCGATCGCGGCAAACGAGCTCAACCGGAACTTCACGGCGTCGGCGCCCAACAAGGTCTGGGTGACCGACATCACCTACATCCGGACCCGAGAGGGCTGGACCTACCTCGCGGCCATCCTGGACCTGTTCTCGAGGCGTGTTGTCGGCTGGTCCATGGATTCGTACCTCGACCGGACGCTCGCCCTCGACGCCTTGAGCATGGCCCTCCAGACCAGGCGCCCCGAGGCTGGCCTCGTCCATCACTCGGACCGCGGCGTCCAGTACGCGAGCGAGGACTACCGGAGCCGGCTCCGCGAACGTGGAATCATCTGCAGCATGAGCCGCAAGGGCGATTGCTGGGACAACGCGGTGGCGGAGAGCTTCTTCTCGACGCTCAAGGCGGAGCTCGTCCACCGAAACGACTACGTCAGTCGCAGCCAAGCCCGGGCTTCAGTCTTCGAGTACATCGAAGCCTTCTACAACGGTCGCCGCCGGCATTCCGCCCTCGGTTACGTCAGCCCGGTAGAGCACGAGAGCGCAGCGGCCCGACACGCGGACGCCGTAGCTGAGCGAGGAGCGGCGTGAGCTCGAAACCCGGTCGACCGTTGGGCCGTCCCAGGTGCCGCGCGTCGTTCCTGGGGCATTCTGGGGCTTCGCCGGAGAGGGGCGGATCCGTTTCCCTCCTCCCCCCGGCCCCCCCTCCTCCACGAACGGCCTTCGGGGGCGATGGCCTATTGACGCTGCCGCTCCGTGGAAAAGCCATGGACGGCTTCGAAGAACAGCAAGAACGGACCCGCCCACAGCTTTGTCCACCGAGCTTGGAAAACCGGCGAACGGACGCCGGTTTCCCACGAGCGTCAACAGGCCGGCGGCGCTTCGTCGCGGGGCGTTCGCTCGGTCTCTCTCTTTCCAAACGAACGGAACGTACAATCGACAGTCAGACGCTGGCGACACAATCAACCCGTCCACTCAATCGGGGCAAGTTCAATCGAAGCCGGCCGATTCCAACGCCTGATTCAGCCGCACGTAGAAGGGATGCCCCGGGCTCTTCGGCAACTCACTCGCCGACACCCACATCGTCTTCTGCTGCCGCCGCTTGCGTTTGCCCATCGCCATACTCCCGACTCTACCGAACACCACCGCCAGGGAGGGTCCTTCCTATGGCCGTCGTCCGGCACTTCACCACGGGCTGCTAGTCCTACTGTGTCACTAACGGACCTGGGCTGGTCGTTGTATAAGAGATGATCGGCCCAAGGTGAAAGGCATCCCCGAATCTCGGTTCGACGAGTATCTGAGCGGGCTTTGTGACGTACTCGGCCACAAGGATCGCGAGGGGCCTCTGCGCGGATACCTGGTGGGGCTGTGCTTGCCTGGGGATCGGAAGAGCATCGAGCCGATGGCGGCACGCATCGACCCCCGGCATGTGCGGGCGCGACATCAGTCACTCCATCATTTCGTGTCGAACGCGGCCTGGGACGACGGCGCCGTGCTGAGGGTGGCGCGGGAGTGGGTCCTCGATCAGATGGAGCGGCACGGCGCGGTAGCGGCGTGGCTGGTGGACGACACGGGGATCCCGAAGAAGGGCCGGCACTCGGTGGGAGTGGTGCGGCAGTACTGCGGCGTGCTGGGCAAGCAGGACAACTGCCAGGTGGCGGTGACGGTGACCCTGGCCAACGAGGCGGTGAGCATCCCGGCCGCCTATCGTCTGTACCTGCCGGAGGTGTGGTCGAGCGATCGGAAACGTCGGCGTGCGGCCGGAGTGCCCGACGAGGTTCTCTTCAGGACCAAGTGGCAGATTGGCCTCGATCAGGTCGCCGCGCTTCGTCGTGACGAGGTCTCCTTGGCCCCTGTGGTCGCCGATGCCGGTTACGGTGCCACCACCGCCTTCCGGGACGGTCTCACCGCGCTGAGCATTCCGTAGGTGGTGGAGGTCACCAAGGAGACCACGGTGTGGGCGCCGGGCACCGAGCCGTTGCCGCCGCGTCCGTATCGCGGCCAGGGTCGGCCGCCGACGCTCATCCGGCGGACCAAAGGCCGACAACCCGTATCGATCGGTGACCTCGCTCACCAACTGCCCACCTCCTCTTGGAAGGCAATCGCGTGGCGTCAAGGCAGTCGCGGCACCATGCGATCGCGTTTCGCCTGCCTACGCGTCCGTCCGGCCCACCGCGACGAGCTTCGCCATTCTCCTCGGGAGCTGGAGTGGCTCGTCATCGAATGGCCACGCGGCGAAACCGAGCCCACGAAGTTCTGGCTATCCACGATGCCCGGCAACACTCCGGCAGATCAGCTCGTACGTCTGGCCACAATCCGATGGCGCATCGAGCGCGACTATGAGGAGCTCAAGCAAGAGATCGGCTTGGATCATTTCGAAGGACGCGGCTGGAGGGGCTTTCACCACCACGGCGTCTTATGCATCGCGGCCTATGCCTTCTTGGCTGCCGAGCGTGCTCTCCCCCCCTGAGCCTCTCTCCTTCCTCCGAGCACCTCGACTACCCAAGGGTTTCAAGCCGCGGGGCACTCCCGATCCGGCCGAACGGCCCCGCCTCGATCGCCACCTTCCGAGCCTTTCGCATCAGGGCTCTCTTGCGACACATGCCCTGCATCGCCTGCGGTCGTCTGCCGCGTGCGGGCTAGAGCTTGTGACATAGTAGGACTAGGGACAGTGGGAACGTCGGCGCATCCGCTTGGCCTTCGGAACCGTGAACACGGACACCGCCCCAAGGTCGCGAAACCCCAATCGCCAAACGCCGCCGGTCGAGAGTCGGTGGACACCTCTCACACAATCTGCCCCTTCGGTCGTGGCCTTCCTTCCATCACAAGAACCAATGGAGTCAGACAGAGAATCACCACAGCCAGGACGGAGACCACTTCAACATAAGCCATCGTTGTGGCCTGCCTTGTAAGCATTTGGGCAATCATGCCGTATGCCTCTTTGTCTCTTCCAGCGCCCGTCTGTGCAAGCACGTCTTTCACGTGTTCAAGCAATGCTTCGTAAGCGGGAGCCCCGGGTGTCGCGTGCGCGACCAAGTAACTCTGGTGCACTTGCGCGGATCGAGCGAGGGCGATGTTGACCAGGGCTATGCCGATGCCGCCGCCGACGCTCTGAACAAAACTGTTTATGGAGGAGACCTGGTTGTTCTTTTCGGGGGGTACTCCAATATAGGCAGCTGTCATCTGAGGAATCAAGATGAAGGGCACTCCACACATCTGATAGGTGCGCAGCATCGCCGCGGTGCCGAAATCCATACCGAGGCTCATATGGGTCGCCATAGAATACAACGCTGCAGACACTGACATGAACCCGACCGCCATCAATAGACGCGGATCGACCCGAGTCACGAGTGCCCCGGCGATCGGCAGCATGAACATCATCACGATTCCGACGCCCGCCACAGCTTCCCCCGCCTTCATGGCAGAATAGCCCAACTGCAACTGCAAGAATTGCGGAATCATCATCGCCGTGCTGTACACGATGGCCCCTACCACGAAGCTGAAGAACATCGCGGTGGCAAAATTCCGTCGCCGAAACAGGCGGATGTCCACCACTGGATTCTGGTGATACCACTCCCACACAATCCAGACCCCAAACGCAAGGAACGCAAGAACCGCTAATCCCACAATCCATGAAGAGGACAACCAATCCAACTCCTGCCCCTTGCCGAGAACGATCTGCAAGCTGCAGATCGCGATGGAGACCAGTCCGAGGCCTACATAGTCGACAGGGGCGCTCCTTCTCTTCAACTGCTCCCGTTTGAGAAATGGCGGATCTTCAACGATCCGGCTGGTCAAGAAGAGCGAAAGGACTCCGATGGGTACATTGATGTAGAAGACCCAGCGCCAAGTGAAATTGTCAGTGACCCACCCACCGAGAGTAGGGCCGATCGCTGGAGCGACGACCACAGCCATTCCATATATGGCAAACGCCATGCCCCGCTGTGAGGCCCGAAATGTGTCTGCCAGAATCGCCTGCTCACTCGGGAGCAGGCCACCCCCTCCAATGCCTTGCAGAACCCGGAAGAGGATCAGCATTTCGAGGTTGGGCGCAAGACCGCAAAGCAAGCTGCTGATGGTGAACAACGCAACACAGCTCATGTAGAAGCGCTTGCGCCCGACAAGTAGCGCGAGCCACGCGCTGATCGGCACAACAATGGCATTTGCTGCCAAGTAACTCGTGAGCACCCACGTGGCTTCCTCCTGGGTGGCGGAAAGGTTGCCGGCGATGTGAGGCAACGCGACGTTAGCGATGGTGGCATCCAGTACCTCCATGAACGTGGCCATGGTTACCGTGAGGGCAATAACCCACACGTTGAACCTCGGCTTCCAGCTGGTTTCCGGGATATCCGTCACGCGAGTCTCTTCTAGCGAACCCGTATCGTCGGAACTCCTGATAGCCCCGGCCGTAGGCGATCGAGGCCCCTCTGTCCTCTCTTGAAGCGGAGTCGAACAGGCAAGCGCTGAACGACCTTGACAAAGTTGCCGGTCGCATTCTCCGGTGGGAGCAAGCTAGCGATGGCTCCTGTTGCGCCAGGCATCGCCTCGACATACGCGTCGAATTCTTGGCCATAGGCATCGATGTAAATCGTCGCTGGTTGACCCGGATGTATTCGCCCTAATTGGGTTTCCTTGAAATTCGCTGTGACCCACAGGTCGCTGAGATCGGCAATGGTCAAGAGGCGCCGCCCCTTGTCTACATGCTCACCAACCTCGATCGTTCGCATGCTAACCACTCCGGAGACCGTCGCGAGTATCTTGCAGTAGGTCACATCGAGCATGGCACGGTCGACTTGGGCCTTCATCAGTTGCACATCCGCCCGACGGGACTCCAAGTTGGCCTTGCGAATATCGATTTGATGAGGCCCGTTCGCTATCGCCTCTTCCAGACGGACACGTGCCTGCTCGAGTATGGCGCGCCGCTGGCCCACTGTGTTCTGTGTGGACTCGGCAGATGAACGAGCCAAGTCCACCGCCGCGGCAAGCGCATTGGCGGTGTTCACTATCTCGTCGTACTTTACGCGTGAGACTAGCTCGTCATCGACTAGGGATTTGTACCGGAGCAGGTCGGCCTGCGCGTTGGCGTTGTGGGCTTCAGCTTGATGAAGCCCCGCGATAGCGGCAGCGTAGTCATGGTCGGCAGCTGCCACAGCGGCTTTGGCAGCAAGGACTTCGGCCTGGCGTCCTGAAATACTCGCCTGAGTGGAGTTGTCCGTGACTAGGACGTCGGCACTCTCGGCCCTGGTCTCGGCCTCAGCCTTCAGCAGCTGTGCCTGAGCCTGTTTGAGAAACAGTACATAGTCGCGCGAATCGATTTCGGCAACCACGTCACTAGCCTTAACGAATTGATTCTGTTCTACGTACACGGCATGGACTGTGCCGTCAATCCGCGCCGTGATACCGATGAGGTGACCATCTACTTGGGCATTGTCGGTCGATTCGTAAGTCCGGGCATGGTGCCAGAACGCAATCGCTCCCGCCAGGATCACCATCACAGCGCTGACAGCAAGAGCGAAGGTCTTGCGGCGATTGTGATGGCTCCTGTTCAATGACTTGTCGCTCTCCTGGACCGGGGAAGTGGCCTCAGAGAGCAGTTCCTCTTTCTTGCCTGCCGTCAAGGTTGCGGGCTCCTGAGAAGATCGAGAATGACTCTTCGCGGCGTAGCAGATGACGCATTCGGTTCCCGCGCCCGAAAGTGCACTACCGCCAGCGTAGAGGACGCGCGAGCGACCCAGCATACAAGATCGCGCATAGACAGCCCCTCAAACGTCCGG
>DASPXY010000651.1:0-6209 GCA_035637055.1 Gemmataceae bacterium
TGGGGCAAAACGACCTCAAGACCAGGGGACGCCTTGGTCCAGGTTCCCGCACGCGCCGACTTCTGGTCGTCCCTGCTGCGCACTCAGACACCCTGGACAAGATACGGACACTTCTCTCACATGAGGCCGTGAACGCCAACGATCTCGACGAGATGACACGGGCTGCACAGCACCTGATGTTGCTTGAGACGATAGAAATCGCGGCTCGATCCCGAGGTCTTGTTGGCGGGGCTGAGCAATTCCACGACCGTCACCACCTTCAGCGCACGATAGCGATCGAGAATCTCGATATAGGCTTCACGAATCTCTTCCCCCACAAAGGGGAACGTGTCGATCTCCAGGACCACCGGCGACGCGGCAGCAGATGGCACGGCAGCCGGACCGGGTTCGGGACTGCGGAGTTGCTGGACCTGCAAATCAGGGACGCGCTGCTGTTCCGGCTCTTCGAGGAAGACACGGCGTTCCACCTTGGCGACATAGCGGGGGCGGAGGCGCGGGTTGAGTTGGCGTGCGAAAGCGACGATGAGTTGCGTGTGCACCTCGGGCCAAAGGAGAGGATGTTCGAGATACGGATCCATTCCGGGGAAGGGCATCTTCATTGTGTGCTCCTTGCGTTGCGGTCTGCGGATTGACCCGCCGCTATTATACCCACAGGAGCCCTGCGACCCGATCCACCTTTCCTGTCGAGCGTGCAATGCAGCTTGAAGGCACAGCGGAGGCTGGGAGGGCCATACGGAGAGCATTGCCCGGAGATGCCGTATGAGCGAGCAACAATCCATCGGCGACGTGATCGTGGAACGCACTCCGAATGGCGTGTGTATCGTGTTTCCACCACGGCCCGTCGTCGGCCGAACGAGGGCCTGGATCGGTGCGATGATTGTCGCCGTGTGCATGGTTGCTCTTGGCATCCTTCCTTGGGGATGTGTGGCCGGAAGTGCCGCCCCGTCGCGCAGCGTGGTTGTGTTTGGTGCGATCCTCACGACCCTGGCCGCTCCGATACTCGCCTGCCTACACGTCTTGATGGTTGTAGGTCGTAGTGAGATCGCGGTCGTGGGCGGGGAAATTGTCACTTGCGAGCGTTTGGGCATTTTCTCCTGGGTTCGACGGAGACCGATCAGGCGGCTCCGCCGCCTGGAGATCACGACCCGCACAGCCTGGCTCGGCAGTCCCAATGGCGAACAGCAATCCCAGGTGCGCACCCAGCGGGAACTGCTGTGGGCGTTGCGCGGCTACTTCGGGCAATGGGACGCCGTCGTGCTGGCGCTCGGCTATCCCCGTGCCATGCTCGAACAAGCGGCACAGGCATTGAGCGAACTGACCTCGGCAGCCTGCCCGGCGTTTGTGCAGCGACAAGAAGCAATTGTGGCAGCCGAACCACGCATCGAAATCGTCGCCGAGCAAGACCGGGAGCCTCGCCTCCCCAACCCTCGTTCCGTACGTATCGCCAGTGAGGGACGCGCCGTATACATCGAATTCCTGCCGCCACCATGGGCCGCGCGTGGAGGCTGTGGGATGCTTATGGCCGCCCTCTTTGCCGCAGCGGGGGCGTGGACGGTCTTCTCCTTCTGGTTCGGAGATGCAGCAGATCCGAACCGATCCTGGCTGACGTTAGTGTGTCCCGGCCTCTTCCTACCGATCGGTCTCTTCCTGATGGTTGTTGGTCTGCTGGAGTTGCGGCAGTCGGGCAGCACCATCGAGGTTTTCGAGGGAACCGTTTGGGTAACGGAACCGGGGTTACTGACAACCCAGCAACGGTATTGGTGGCGTGAGGAGTTGGCGGCGATCCGTTGTATCCGCGATAGCGATGGACCTCACTGGTTGCGGTTCGACCTGACGAACGGCCGCCACGAGCGCTTTTCCAGTGGACACGGGCTGGACTGGGTCGCCTGGCGACTGCGGCAAGCCCTCCAACTTCCCGAGGTGCCGCCGTAGCCGCCTACTTCCCCCGACGCGGCCGCTATGATAACCACCATGAGCCGCGATACTGCCTCTCCCTCGACTCTCGAACTGACCGGCGATGGCCTGACCCTCGACGACGCCGAGCGCATCTTGCATGGCCGCGTCGAACGCCTAACACTGGCTTCCACTGCCCGCAAGCGCGTCGAGAAGGCCCGCCGCTGTCTCGACGACCTCCTCGCCAGCGGCGCCACCATCTACGGCGTCAACACCGGCTTCGGCAAGCTGTCGAGCCAGCGCATCGAGCCAGGCGAGGTGCTGGCCCTGCAGGAGAACCTCCTCCGTTCGCACGCGGTCGGTGTCGGGGCGCTCCTGCCTCTCGGTGTCAGCCGGCTGTCACTGGCCCTGCGCGTCAACGCGCTCGCCAAAGGTCACTCCGGCGTCACGGTCGAGTTGGTCGAACGGCTGACCGAGCTGTACAACCGCGGCGTCGTGCCGGCGATTCCCGAACAGGGCAGCGTCGGCGCCAGCGGCGACCTGGCGCCGCTCGCCCACCTGGCGCTCGTGCTGATGGGCGAGGGCCGCGCGTTCGTCACCGCCGGTCACGAGGGAGACACGGCCGTCGCGGCGGGGCGGCTGCGACCGGTCAGCGGCCGAGCCGCCCTGCGCCGCGTCGGGCTCAAGCCGTACCGGCCGCAGGCCAAGGAAGGACTGTCGCTCATCAACGGCACCCAGGTCAGCACCGCCCTGCTCGCCGACGCGCTGGTGCGGGCGCGCCACCTCGCCCGTATCGCCGACGTCGCCGGGGCGATGACCGTCGAGGCGACGAAAAGCTCGGTGCGGCCCTTCGACGAGCGCATCCAGCACATCCGCCCGCATCCCGGACAGATCGTGTGCGCCGCCAACCTGCGCCGCCTCCTCGAAGACAGCGAAATCATCCCGTCGCACGCCGACTGTAGCAAGGTGCAGGACGCCTACAGCCTGCGCTGCATGCCGCAGGTCCACGGCACTCTGCGCGGCGCCCTCGATCACGTCGCTCGCATCGTCGAGTGTGAGTTGAACGCGGCGACCGACAACCCGCTCGTCTTTCCCGACACCGGCGAGGTGATCAGCGGCGGCAACTTCCACGGCCAGCCGGTCGCCCTCGCCGCCGACCTGCTCGCGGCCGCCGTGACCGACCTGGGTAGCATCTGCGAACGCCGCGTCGAGAACCTGGTCAACCCCGACCTGAGCGGCCTGCCCGGCTTCCTGACGCCGCACCCCGGCCTCAACTCCGGCATGATGCTCGTACAGGTACTGGCCGCGGCGCTGGTTTCGGAGAACAAGACTCTTTCATTCCCTGCAAGCGTCGATTCGATTCCGACATCGGCCAACCGCGAGGATCACGTCCCGATGAGCACCGCCGCGGCGCGCAAGGCTCGCACTGTCGTCACCAATGCAACGCGCGTGCTGGCCTGCGAGTTGCTCTGCGCCGCGCAGGGGCTTGAGTTTCTCAAACCTCTGCGAGCGGGCAAGGGGGCCGACGCCGCGTATCGGCACCTGCGCGAGCATGTCCGGCCGCTGGGACGCGACCGCACCTTGCACCGCGACCTGGAGGCGGTCGAGCGCCTGATTCGCTCGGGCAGTCTGCTGGCGGCGGTCGAGGCGGTGTGCGGGCCGTTGCAATGATTGCGTTTCGCGATCATTTTTCCTCGAACCTCATTCCCCCTTAGTTGCTCTATCTTTACGATTGGCCCGTATCCGACAGCAGGAGCGTACAAACAACTTTAACCTGCAGGTTGGAGGTTCAAATCCTCCCGGCCCGACTCTGATCCCCTGGGCCGTAGCTCAATGGGAGAGCAGCAGGACGTTTCAACCGCTTGTGCGACTTGTACGGGCCTATTTATCCCGGAAATGCCCTGGCGAGCGGGGGGCGTAAGCCCCCTGATGACTCAGAAGCATCAGGGGGCTTACGCCCCCCGCTCGCCAACGAACGAAGGTGACGGAGGGCAACAACGATGGCAACCCACGAACAGGATCTGCGCCTGGGCATCCTGAACACCCTGCTCACCACGCCGCACCGCCAGCTCGAACAAATCTGGCCGGTCCATCGCGACCTGATCGCCAAGGATCCGCGCTTCTACGTCCAGCTCGCCGCCTGGTACGCCGACCACGGCGACGTCCGCGACCACAAGGAAATGTTCGTCGTCTCCCTCGCTCTGAGCGAGTTCGACGGCCATCGCGACGTTGGCCTGGCCCTGCTGCGCGAATTGCCGCCTTACCAGGTCTTGCGCGTCCTCGATTTCATCCACGGCCGCAAGACCACGCGCATCGTCCGTCCTGCCGCGAGCAAGGGCAAGGCGAAGGCCGCCGTTGCCGCGGAAGGCGAGGCGGCGCCGACGAAGGTCGTCGAGGATTTCGGCCTGTTCCGCAACGTGCCGCGGTCGCTGCGCACGGAGGTGACGCGCTACCTGCGCGAGCGCGAAGCCGAGCCGGATTGGTTCGACAGCAGCGCCCTGACCGCGCGCAAAGCGCTCAAGCGGCTCTATGCGCTGCTGCACGTCGCCCCCGGCGAGCGCGCCCAGAAGATTCTCTTCGACGAGGAACCGCCCGCTGGCAGCCGTCTGTTCGCCCTGAAGGAGTTGGCGAAGGCGACGACGCCTGGCGAGCAAGCCCGCGCCATCACCGAGCAGCGGATCCCGTACCGGGTCGCCGCAACGGTCGTGCGCGAGATGACGCCGGAGGTGCTGCGCGCTCTGGTCGGCGTCATGAGTCCGCAGGAGGTCATCAACAACCTCGGCGCCCTCAAGCAGCGTGGCGCGTTCGCTGATGGCGAGACCAAGGCGGGCATCGAGGCCAAGTTGGAGGCCGCGCGCGGCGACCAGCGCGTGTCGGCGTACAAGGCCCAGGTCGCTGCCGAGGCTGCCAAGGCGACCGGCGAGTTGGCCGCCAAGCTCGATCAGGTGACCGAGGCGCGCGTCAAGTCGGCTGGCCGGATCACGCGGCCGACCGCGCTGCTGATCGACAAGTCCGCGTCGATGCACGAGGCCATCGAGGTCGGCCGGCAGATCGGCGCGATGGTGTCGGCGGTCTGCGAGGGCGGCCTGTTCGCATACACCTTCGACGGCACCGCCCACCCGGTGGAGGTACGCGGCACGGCCCTGGCCGACTGGGAGGAGGTGCTCGCCGGCGTCTTCGCCGGTGGGGCAACCAGCTGCGGCTCTGCCCTGGAGATGATGCGTCGGCTGGGCCAGCGCGTCGAGCAGGTCGTCGTGGTCACTGACGAGCACGAGAACCAGTCGCCGCGCTTCAAGGACGCTTACACGGCCTACTGCGGCGCGTTCGCGAAGCCGGATGTGATCCTGGTCAAGGTCGGCCAGGCGGGCGATACTCTGGAGAAGGCGTGTGCCGAGTTGGGCGTGGCGCCGCGCGTGTTCACGTTCGGCGGCGACTACTACGCCCTGACGAACCTGATCCCGCTGCTGACGCAGCCGTCGATGCTGGAACTCCTGATCCAGATCATGGAGTACCCACTGCCGCGGCGGCGCAGCGCGTGACCAACCACACCAACCCGAAGCGTAAGCGAGGACTACGTAGCTCCCTCGCTTACGCTTCGGGTTGGTATCCGAGATAATGAAGGGCGGCAATATGGATGAACTGTCGCAGATCGACCTGGCCTTCTGCGTGGACCTGACCAACAGCATGACCGGGTTCATTCAGGCGGCGCGGGCTCACATGCTCGATATCCTCAACGCGCTGACCGGAGCGGCCCAGGCTGACCTGCGCGTCGCCCTCGCCGGCTATCGGGACTACGGCAGCAAGACCCGGCTGATCGAAGCCTATCCATTCACCGCCGAACGGGCCGAGACGCGCGGTGTGTTGAATGGCTTGAAGGTCGCTAGTCCAGCGGAGAACACCGACGCCGCGGAGGCCGTCTTCGCGGGACTGTGTGCCTGCCTGGACGACCTGACATGGCGGCCGGGCGCCCTGAAGATCGTGCTACTGGTCGGCGACGCTCCGCCGCACGGCTGCGGCGCCACCGGTCTGCCTTGCCCCGATCGTTACCCCAAAAGCGATCCGTCCGGCCAGACGTTGATGAGCATGAGTTCGCGGATCGAAGGAGGCGGTTTGACCCTGCATGCGCTCGGCATGGTGCCGTCGATATTGCCGATACACGATCCAGTAATGGAGAAAAGTTTCCGCTGGCTGGCGATGACCACCGGCGGCACGTATCGGCCGGCGCGGTCGTCGCAGGACGCCCTTGCAGTCGTCGAAGTGATCGGCAAGCGCGTCTTCGGGCAAATGGACTTTGATCGGCGCGTCTGGGCCGAGTT
>DASPXY010000652.1:0-4708 GCA_035637055.1 Gemmataceae bacterium
ATGACCAAGTCGTACGAGCCGGTCTCGACCTCGGCGCGCGCCCGCCACGCCTCTTCACGGTCGAGGCACTCGCCGCTGCCACGACCGGCGATCCTGGTGAGATCAAAAGTCAGGGGGGGTGCTCGGCCAGCCAGCGGCGGTAGAGAGCCTCCTGGTCCGCCAGGCTGAGGACGTCCTGATGTTCGGTGCTGATGCGGGCGATGCCGAGCACTTTCAAGGTCGCGCCGTTGCGCGGGGTCAGCGGCGGCAGAAGGCTCCAGTCGGGTGTACAGCAGTCCTGGGGAATCTCCCCGACCGGATGCGACATCATCCGGCAGAGAGGGTTGGGGGAACTGCTGTCAGGGCTCTGGCCGCACTCAGCAATCGCTTCGGTGTTGTCTGGGTCGGTCAAGCGCTGCCGAGTTCAACGAAGCTGTCTGCTTCAAAATCAAGAGTTTGCGACAAGGCGAGCCAAAGCAACCGCTGTCCTCCGGAGTCGTTCGGAAATGTCTGTCGCCGGTCGCCCCGACATTGCAAGACTCGCCGTAGCAAGGAGTTGCGGCGGGACTTTTCCTTGCCTGGCGACCACCCGGCTCGGAAAGTGCCCTTGCAGTGCCTTTTGCCCCCTGGTCCGGTCGCCGCCGGTGCCCTCTCCGAACCCCTGAACACCAGAGAGGAGCAAGGAGAGCGGCCTGGCAACCTCAACGGCGATACCAACGTGGAGAGTTGCTGATCGCGTCCTCGGACGCTGGCATCATTGTGACGCCATAGCCACCCGAAGCACGAAGTGCCGTCGAGTTCGCAGGTCTGCCGCCCTGTCTGATCGACCGTGCCTATCGCACCTCCATCACGGCCCATCCTACCCTGCCGGGGGCAGAACCGCCTCTTGGAAGATGACCAGGTGACGAGGCGAAGAAAACAAGCCCACGGGCCGCGGTTCGTGGGCTATCCTCTGACCCTGTCATCTTGTCATCTGCCAACGCGACGGTAGGTTGACTTTGTACCCTCCTTGCCCACCGCCGCGAAGGTGTGGTGATGCTCAAACCAGTCTGTGCCCTGGCTCGCTTCTGCCCCTGGCTTCTGATGCTGATCCTGTTCGTCCCCGGCAGCGTCACCCCACGCCCAACTCAGGACACCGGCGAGGACGAGCCGTTCCTGCCCGGTCTCGTCGCCAGCCTGCGCGATGCCAAGGGCACCACCGCCCTGCGCGTCGATCCGCAGCTCTCGTTCGATTGGGGAGAGAAGGCCCCCGACGCGCGTCTTGCTCCCGGCGACTTTAAGGCAACCTGGCAAGGGAACCTGATGAGCCAGGGCCGCGGCGAATACCGCTTCTTCCTGGCCGGCACCGGCGAGGTCGAATTGAAGCTCGCCGGGAAGGTAGTTGTAGCGCGGCGCATCCTCCGGAACGAGTGGCACCAGGCGCCACCCGTGCAGCTCACGAGTGGACGGCTGCCTCTCGAACTCTCGTTTCGACGTACGGAGAAAACCGCTCGCCTGATGGTGTTGTGGTCCGGGCCGCAGTTCGGGCCGGAGCCGCTCCCGCCGCGGTTGCTTTCCCACCCCCGCGAGCATGCGCCGGGACACGATTTCGAGCGCGGTCGAGTTCTTGCCCGGGCGCTGCGATGCGGTCATTGCCACAGCGGCGAAGCGACGTCCGCGCCAGCCCCCGCTCTCGACCGCCTCGCGGGAAATGTTGGGCGCGACTGGCTGGTCCGCTGGCTGGCCGCTGGCGAACACCCGCCACCAGCCAAGGGCGACCCAGCGTCCCCGCGACGCATGCCGGCGTTTGGACTATCCGCCGCACAGGCCGAGTCCGTCGCCGACTGGCTGCTCGCCACCCGCACCGTGAACGATCCGCCACCACCCCCCGCGGCGCAGAAGAAGGAGAAGCCGCCGCCGAAAGGCAAGAAAAACGCTCCAAAAAAGCTCAAACCAGACGCTCGCACGGGCGAGCGCTTGTTCCTCACGCTGGGTTGCCTGGCCTGCCACACCTGGCGCGATCTCGGCGGCGGTGGCTGGTTCGGCGGCGGCGACCTGACGCACATCGCCGACAAGCGCCCCCCTGGCTTCTTCGCCACCTGGCTCAGCGACCCCGCCCGCCTCAACCGCGACCATCGCATGCCGATCTTCGCCCTCGCGGACGAGGAACGCACTTCGCTGAGTCTGTTCCTCGCCGAGCAGAAGTCGAAGGACGCGAAGCCGGCGTTCACCGCCACCGGTCCACCGCAACGCCATGCCGAGGGTCGGAAGCTCGTCGAGCGTTTTGGTTGCGCCGCCTGTCACCGCCTCCCCGACGCTCAGCCTGGCGAGGCGGCGGTGGCCCGTCCGAAGCCGGCTCCACCGCTGCATGGGCGGAGCGACTGGAAGCGTTCCTGCCTGGATGGCCCCGACCCGAAGGCCCACCGTCCCGGCTATCGGCTGAGCGAGGCGGACGCGCGTGCTCTGCGCGTCTACTACACCGGCCGCCATCCCGAACCCGTCGGCCCGCCCGTCGGGAGCAGCGGGCGGCTCTTGCTGGCCGAACTCAACTGCCTCGCCTGCCACGCCCGCGAAGGAGAGCGCACATCCCTGCCGCTGCGGCCGCCTCTCCTCACCGAGAAATTGCTCGATGTCGCCAAACACCACGCGGACCTGGCCCCGCAGATACCGGCCCTGACACCGCCGGCGCTCAACAGTGTCGGCGATAAACTCACCGATCAGGCGCTCGCCGAGGTCATTGCCCGGCGCGGCGAACCGCACCGCTCGTATCTGCAGGTCCGCATGCCGCGCTTCCCGCTCCGCGACGAGGAACTCCAAGCGCTGGTACGGCACCTCGTCACTGCGGACCGGGTTCCCGCAGGCGCCCCCTGGACACCGCACAAGGTCGAACCGCCGCGCGATCGCTATGCGCTCGCCGGCGGCCGGCTCCTCTCCGGCGACGGCTTCGGCTGCACGAGTTGTCATCAGGTCGGCAGCGTTGTGCCGACTCAGGCCCCGCTCAACACACGCGGCCCAAACCTGTCGGAACTCGGCCGCCGCATCCGCCCCGAGTGGTTCGACCGCTTCGTTCGCAACCCGGCACGCATCCTGCCCAACATGGAGATGCCGTCGGTGCAGATCCCTGTCGGTGGCGTGCTCGACGATCGCCTCGACGATCAACTCGCGGCCGTCTGGCACGTGCTCAACGTCCCCGGCTTCGAGCCGCCGCCGCCGAACCCCGTCCGCACGTTCCGCCATGACGGCAATCGTCCCGGCGCCGAACCTCTGCTCGTCACCGACATCCTTCATCATGGCGCCAAGTCCCCGCTCAAGCCGTTCCTTGTCGGCCTGGCGAACCGGCACAATGTGCTGCTCGATCTGGAGGCCGGCGCCCTGGCCTTGTGGACTGTCGGCGACATGGCTCGGCAGCGCACGAAAGGCAAAAACTGGTTCTGGGAACTCGCCGGCACCCCGGTCCTCGACACCGGCCTGACCGCCCCGGACCTGACGCTCGCGACCGGCACGAGAGACGCTGCTCGCGACCTGTCGGCCCAGCTGCAGGGACAGTTCGTCACCGAGGCCGACGCCTGGCAGAGCGACGGCGCCGGGCTGATCCTGCACTACCGCCTGTCCTTCGCCACCAACCCGAAAGGCACGGATGGTAAGAACGCCTTGCTGCACGTCCGCCGAAAGCTGACTCCGCTCCCACCGGAGAAAGATGGTCGCACTTCCGGGTTCGCCCAGGAATTGACCGCCGGACCGCTTCCGGCCGGTGCGGGGTTGCGGCTACGGGTGCTATCCGCCGCGGCTGCCGCGCGCGCGGCGTTCTCCGCAGATGGACGCACGCTTCACCTGAAGGATCGTTTTTCCAGCCGTATTCTCCTCCATGAGCCGGCCGCGGCGAAGTTCATGGCGGACGGATCGGTGCTGCTGCCGGGCGGTGCGAAGGAGAGCGTTCGTGTCGTGCTGCACTATGTCTCGGAGGCCCCTATCGATCGCTTCCCCGAGACCCCGCCAACGCCGCTGGTCGCCGGCAAAGGGGAGCCGGTCGAAATCGCCCCCGGTTTCACCGGCCTGCGCCTGCCGCTGCCGGCGACGATCATGCCATCGGGTCTCACGTGGCGGCCGGACGGGCGGCTGGTCTTCTCGTGCCTGCGCGGGCAGATCCTCGAAGCGATCGACACCGACGGCGACGGCATCGAGGACAGGCTCATTACGCTGGCGGACGGCCTCTCCTCGCCGTACGGCGCCCACGCCGGCCCGGATTACGTCGATGTGAGCGTCAAGTACGCTCTGCTGCGGCTGCGCGGCGGTGGGTCGATGAGCGGTCGCGTTGAGGTGATCGCGTCGGGGTGGGGTTACAGTCCGGATTACCACGACTGGGCGGTCGGCCTGCCGCAGACCGAGCACGGCGAGTATTACCTCGGCATTCCGTGCCAGCAGGATAAACGCTCGCTCGCGGCGGCGAAGTTCCACGGCAACGTCCTGAAGTTGGTGCCGCGCCGGCCGACGCCGGACGAACCGCGGCGGTTCACCCTGGAGCCGATCTCGGCGGGGCACCGCTTCCCGATGGGGTTCGCACTGGACCGTAGCGGCGAACTTTTCGTCACCGACAACCAGGGCAATTACAACCCCTTCAACGAACTGAATCACGTCCGGCCCGGCGCTCACTTTGGCTTCATTAACGCTCTCGATAGGGGCAAGCCGGCGCCGCCGCTGACACCGCCGGCCATCGACATCCCGCATCCGTGGACGCGCAGCGTCAACGGCG
>DASPXY010000653.1:0-3069 GCA_035637055.1 Gemmataceae bacterium
AGAGACACTCTGGAGCGACCTTGCCGATAAGGACGCTGCCAAGGCATTCCGCGCCGTCATCGATCTCGCCGGCGCCCCTGCCCAGGCAGTGCCCTGGCTGGGGGAACGGCTGAAGCCTGCGGCCCGCATCGATCCCGAGAAGATCAACCGCTGGACCGCCGACCTGGGCAGTGCGAAATTCGCCGTGCGCCAGGAAGCAACCACGAACCTCCTGAAAGTCGGCGAACAGGCACTGCCGGCCCTGAAGAAAGCGCTCGCCGCGCAGTTGCCGCTCGAAACGCGCCAGCGCGTGGACTCCATTCTGGACCAGCTGACCGGTGGAACCTTCACCCCCGAGCAGCTCAGGCTCATTCGCGCTGTCGAAGTGCTGGAACGGCTCGGCAACTCCCCGGCGCGGCGGCTGTTGCAGGTGGTGGCCGAGGGGGCGCCTGGGGCTCTCGCGACAAGGGAAGCCCAGGCCACCCTGGACCGTCTGGCTGTGCCCCGACCTTGAGAGGCGGTAACTTGTGGTGGCGGCAGGTTTCCCAACTTGCCGCCACTGTGTGTGGATGCATCTGGGGACAATGACCGCGGTGGGCTTGTGGACGGCTGTGCCCTCTGAGAGAATGAAGGAAGCGGGGAGGAGTTTCATCTCATCTCATCGCACGTCACCCCTCGCTCGTCGCGACCGGCGTTCGCGGTGCGCACTCGCCACGCAGGTAGTTCACACGGCTTGCACGGTATGCACTGCCTTTTCCGCCTGCGATTTCCCGTTTCTCAACCCTTCCAATGCTCCGCGACTGCGGCGATCTGGTAAATTGGGGAAGGTGGAGAATTCAAGCAGCACGGCAAGAGGGCGGGTCGATGTGCGGTATCGCCGGGATGGTGGATCTTGCGGGACGGCGTCCGGTCCCCGGCGGTGTCCTGCGCGCAATGGCGGACGCCCTCTATCACCGCGGCCCCGACGAGGACGGCTATCTGCAACTGCCCGGCATTGGCCTCGCCTCGCGCCGGCTGAGCATCATCGGCCTCGCGGATGGACGGCAGCCCATCTTCAACGAGGATCGCTCCATCGCCGTCGTCTACAACGGCGAGTTGTTCGACTACCCGGAACAGCGCGCCGCCCTGGAAAGCCGCGGTCATCGTTTCGTCACCCATTGCGATACCGAGACCGTGCCGCACCTCTGGGAGGACCACGGCGAGGCCATGTTCGCGAAACTCCGCGGCCAGTTCGCCGTCGCCCTCTGGGACGCGCGGCAGCAACGGCTCGTGCTTGGCCGCGATCGCTTCGGCATCTGCCCCCTGCACTGGACACGGCAAGGTGACTGGCTGCTGTTCGCCTCGGAAATCAAGGCACTTCTGGCCTCCGGGATGGTCGAGGCACGAGTCGATTTGCGCGGTTTGAACCATCTCTTCACCTTCTTCGCCCTGCCCGGTCCGGTGACGTGCTTCGAGGGGGTGCAGCTGTTGCCGGCGGGCCATTTCCTGCGGATTGAGCGGGGCGGCGCCGGCGAGAGCGCCCGCGTGAGCGAGCATACCTACTGGGACATCGACTTCCCCGACCGTGGCCAGGAGGACGGCTCCCATGACGAGAAACGCCTGGTGGACGGCTTCGAGGAGGTCATGCTCGGCGCGGTCGAGCGGCGGCTGCGGGCCGACGTGCCGGTGGTCGCGTACCTTTCCGGCGGCGTCGATTCCAGCACCGTCGTGGCGCTCGCTAGCCACATCCGCAAGCAACCGATTCCGACATTCACGATCCGCATTGACGATCCTGGGCTGGATGAGACTAACGAGGCAACCGAATCGGCGCGGCATATCGGCACCGAGCCGATTATCGTGAACGTCGGCGCGAACGAAGTGCTGGCGAACTACCCGCGGCTGATCGAGGCCGCCGACAGCCCGGTGATCGACACGAGTTGCACCGCATTGCTGCTCTTGGCGGAGGAGGTCCACGCCCGCGGCTACAAGGTGACGCTGACCGGCGAGGGCGCCGACGAGTGGCTGGCGGGCTATCCGTGGTACAAGGTCGATCGGTTGTTCGGCTGTCTCGATTTCATCCCGGGGTTCCCGCTGAGCCAGCTGGCGCGGCGGGCCTTCCTCTGGGCGACGGGCGCTCCGCGTTTTCCGCAGTCGTTCGTGCGCAAGGTCTACCGCGTCACCGGCGGGCACAACGCCTGGATGGACATGTACGGTCTGGTAAGTCTCAATAAACTGCGACTGTTCAGCCCGTGGATGCGCGAGACGCTGGGCGAGCACATTGTCTACGCCGACCTCGGCATCGACCGCGAGCGGCTGGGGCGCTGGCACCCGCTCAATCGTGCCCTGTACTTCGGCATTCGCATCCATCTGCCGGGGCTGCTGCTCAACGCCAAGGGGGATCGGGTAGCGATGCACAGTTCCGTCGAGACTCGTTATCCGTTCCTCGATGAGAACGTCTTCGATTACCTGGCTCCGCTGCATCCGCGCTGGAAGATGCGCGGCTTGCAGGAGAAGTATCTGCTCCGCCGACTGGCCGAGCGCTGGGTTCCGCGGTCGGTAGCACGGCGACCCAAGGCGATGTTCCGCGCCCCGTTCGACACCTTTTTCAATCGGACAGCGCAAATGCCCCCGTTCATCGACCAGCTCTTGAGCGAGGAGTCCTTACGGAAGACAGGCTACTTCGACACGGCCGCAGTGCGTCACTGGCGCGAGCGCTTCCACACGATGCGTGCCGGCTCCAGTCAGCGGATCTCGGTGGAGATGGGCCTGGTCGGCGTGCTGGCAACCCAGTTATGGCATCACAAGTATCTCGACGGCAGCCTGGCCGACTTGCCCAGCGGCGCTACGACTTGGGGGCCGAGCCGTAACGGGACCGAGCGGCGTCCGCCGCTGCGACAAAGTCTTCCTGTCGGCTAGGAGCGGGAGAGAACGGCTGCCCGGTAATTCCGGGCAGCCGTCTTGTGGGAGGGATCTACTGCGTGACCTGGGAGGAGGAAGGCTCTCGGGCCCTTGCGGATGACAAGGTGACAGGGTGACACGGTGACCAGGTGACCGGCGTAACTCCCTTTCACCTGGTCACCTGGTCACCTGGTCACCGTGTCATCCTCACGC
>DASPXY010000654.1:0-9375 GCA_035637055.1 Gemmataceae bacterium
TGAGTGGTTGTAAGCCAGCACCATCCACCACTCGCCATTTACCACTCACCACTCACCACTCACCACTCACCACCATGCGACACCTGAAAGCTGGCCGAAAGCTGAATCGCAACGCCAGTCATCGGTTGGCGATGAAACGCAACCTGGCCATGGCGCTGTTCCGCCACGAGCGGATTATCACCACCGTTGCGAAGGCGAAAGAGGTGCGGCCTTTCGTCGAGAAGTTGATCACTCTCGCCAAGCGCAACACGCTCCACGCCCGCCGTCTGGTGGCGTCGCGGCTCGGTTCCCCGGCGAATGCCGAGGTCAAGCCTGGCGACAAGGACGACGCCGACCACCGCCGGATCCTCACCAAGCTGTTCGATGAGATCGCGCCGCGCTTCGCGGAGCGGCCGGGCGGCTACACGCGCATCATGAAGCGCTCCGAGCGCCGTCTGGGCGACGCCGGCCAAACGGCATTCCTTGAGTTGTTGAAGGAAGGTGAGCAGAAGCGCGTTCGCACCCCACGTCCGGCGCCAGCGCCGCACGTTGAGCAAGAGGAAACCGCCGAATCGAGCGCTCCGCAGCAGGAGCAGGCCCCGGCGACCCCGACGCCGGAGTCCGCGGCGCAGCAGACGCCGACGAGTACGACCGAACCACCAGCGGGAACTACCGGAACGTCCCCCGAGAACCCGCCGAAAACCTGACCAACAGGCGGCCAGGACACCAACCCGAAGCGTGAGCGAGGGCGGCCCTCGCTCACGCTTCGGGTTGGTGCCGATAGTCACTTCTGAAAGGCCGCCAGGCCAGCGGTGCGATTTGGGACGAAATCGAACAACGGCGTCAGACGGCAGGCGTCGAAGATCTTGCGCGTGTCGTCGCTCACCTCGCAGAGTTTGAGGGCACCACCGCCAGCCTGCAGGCGGCGCTGGAGCGTGACCAGCTTCGCCAGAAAGACGCTGTAAAGGAATTGCGGTTCCTCCGGGCCGAGGCTCAGCAGAAGTTTGCGGCAGCCGTCCGCACTCACCAGACGGTCGAGTTCGTCGGCCAGCTCGTACAGGGCCGTTTCGTCCATCTTCGCTTGACACAAACGGACACAATGGACGTCGCCCGTCCGGTCGATCTCGATATGACGATATGGGCGGTCCATGAACGATCCTCGTCAGGATAATTCGGGAGCTGCCGGCTGCCTCGGGCGGCGCCGGAACGACCACTTCTTAGTGTAAGCAATGCTGCCGGTCCGGCCAAGACCGTTCGACACAAGCCCGTCACAAACCACAGAGGTTCCCATGAGCGATCCCACGAGCCCCAGCGCCGTTGCCTCGCGTGAGGTGGAAGACGGCGGCACCATCGTCTACATTTCCGAGTTCTTTTCGAGAGAAGAGGCGGATGCGCTGTTCGCCAACTTGCAGCAAAACATCGCCTGGAAGCAGGAGCGCGGGCCGTTCGGTCACTCCTTCCCACGACTGACGGCCCTGTACGCCGATGCCGGAGTCACCTACACCTACTCCGGCGTTACCTATCCCTCGCTGATGTGGACGCCGGAACTGGACGCCGTCCGCCGCCGCGTCGAGCAGGCCGCAGCGGCGCCGTTCAACAGCGTGCTGCTCAACCGCTACCGCGACGGCAGCGACAGCATCGGCTTTCACGCCGACGATGAGCCCGAACTGGGCCTCAATCCGATCGTGCCGTCGATCTCGCTCGGCTCGCGGCGCCGGTTCGTGCTGCGTCACAAGAAGAGCAAAAAGAAGATCGAGTACGAACTGACTCACGGCAGTCTGCTCATCATGGGCGGGACGCTGCAACATTTCTGGCTGCACTCGCTCCCGAAGACGGCCCAGCCGGTCGGCGAGCGAATCAACTTGACCTTCCGGAACATCGTGCCGGTGAGCGAGCGCAGAAAGGGATGATGAGACGCTCACTCCTTCCCCAGTAGGATGTCGAGCGCCCAGCAACCGCGGACGTGCGGCGCCGCCGAGCGGCAGTGCGCGAGCAACGCGGCGTCGGTGCAGCCGGCCTCTTCGAGAGCGTCGGCAACGATCGGCAAATCCTCGAAGCGGCGCTCGTCGTAGACCGTGCGCGCCAGGTCGCGCACCAGGCCGCCGTTCCAGGTCAGCCAGGATGGATCGACAGTCACGCGGCGATCCGGGTCGCCGAGGATCTCGCGGAGGAGGGTTGTTTGGTGCCGTGCGCCGGCGGCGCGGGCGGCATCCCAGGCGGCGACTTGCTCGGCACTGGTGCCCCCGGCGGCGGCAGAGGCAGCGGCGCGGGCGGTGGCTTCGACGGCCGCCTCGCAGGCGTTCCAGAGGCTCTCGCCGAGGTTGTAACTGGCGGTCCAGTAGGCGGCCCAGGCTTCTTTCCGGTTGTAGCGGCCCGCGGCGCCGAGGGCCGCGGCCCGAGCCGCCCCGCGCTCGCGCTGGCTGGCCAGACCGTCGGCGTACTGCTCGGCGACCTCGACGGCGCTGCGGCTGCGCTCGTCGGGCAGCAACTCCCAGATGTGGCGGCAACAGGCGACGGCAAAGAGGCGCAGTTTGCGGTCACTCACGCGGCCGCGCAGGGCGTTGAGCATCAAGGACAGGTCGGTCGCGGCCGACCACTCGCGTGCAGTCATTCGGGTCTCCCTGGTCCGGGGCGGTTCTCCCTTCAGTTTACCTCAGAAGGGGAGTACGATGCCAGACGGAGACCTGTGTTGTCTAAACGTGCCTTGCCATTCGGGCTCGCGGACAAAACTCCGGAGCGCAGGCGTCTCGCCCGCAAAGCAGAGCGGGCGAGACGCCTGCGCTCCGAGGTTTGGAAGCCGGGCCCAGCGGGCCGGCTTCACACCATGAATCCCATCCGCCGGCGACTTTCGCCCTCTTTTTTGACGAATGGGTCCAATCGCTCGTGGACGTAGTCCCCATTGATGACAACGTGCTTGTCCTCCCGGTCCGGCCCTTCATAGTTGACCTCTTCCAGCAGCCGTTCCATGATCGTGTGCAGCCGCCGGGCGCCGATGTTCTGCGTCACCGAGTTGACCTCGAAGGCGATGAGCGCCATCGCCTCGATGCCGTCCTGCGTGAACTCCAGGGTCACCCCCTCCGTCTTCAAGAGTTCGGCGTACTGCTTCGTCAGAGCGTGCTTCGGCTCGGTGAGGATGCGCAGGAAATCCTCTCGGTTCAGGTCCGTTAATTCCACGCGGATCGGAAAACGGCCCTGCAGCTCGGGCATGAGGTCGGACGGCTCGGAAGTATGAAACGCCCCGGCGGCGATAAACAGGATGTGATCGGAACGCACCGGCCCGTAGCGCGTGTTCACCGTGGTCCCTTCAACGACCGGCAGCAGGTCGCGCTGCACCCCCTGCCGCGACACGTCTGGCCCGTGCGTCGATTGCGGGCCGCAAATCTTGTCCAGCTCATCGACGAAGATAATGCCCTGATTCTCGACCAGGTCGATCGCCTTTTCGGTCACGACCTGCTTGTCGATCAGGCCCTCGGTTTCCTGGTCCAGCAGGATGCGGCGCGCCTCGCGGATCGGCAGCTGGCGCTGCTGGTTCTGCTTCGGCATGATCCGCTCGAACATACTCTGAAAGTCCACGTCCATCTGCTCCATGCCGAGGTTGGAGAAGATCTGCACCGGCACCGCTTTCTGCTCGACGTTCAACTCGACCAGGCGATCCTCAAGGTCGCCGGCCTCCAGGCGAGCTTTCATCTTTTCGCGCGTGCGCTGGTTGCGCTCATTTTCGGTGCGGTCCTCGGGATCCCAGGTCGTGGAGTGCGGCAGCAGCAGGTCGAGCAGCCGTTCGTTGACGCGCTCCTTGGCCTGGGTCTCGACGAGCTTGCGCTGCTCCTGCTTGACCAGGCTGATGCCGATCTCCGTCAGGTCGCGGATCATGCTCTCGACGTCGCGGCCGTGGTAGCCGACCTCGGTGTATTTTGTCGCCTCGATCTTGAGGAAGGGAGCGCCGACGAGCTGCGCGAGGCGGCGGGCGATCTCGGTTTTGCCGACGCCCGTAGGCCCGATCATGATGATGTTCTTCGGCGTGACGTCTTTACGCAGATCGGGCGGCAGTTGTTGGCGGCGCCAGCGGTTGCGAATGGCGATGGCGACGGCGCGCTTGGCGGCTGCCTGACCGACAATGTAGCGGTCCAGTTCCTGCACGATCTGACGAGGCGTCATCTCAGCCACAATTCACCTCCAAGGAGTCATTAGTCCTTAGTCATGAGTCATTAGCAGAAGGCACACTGGCCGTCTGCGAATGACCAAGGACTGATGACTAATGACTATCCCAATTGTTTCACTTCGGTGTTCCGGTTGTATCGATCACACAGCGGCGATTAGCAATGTTGCCAGCGATTGCCCCACGTTCGTCCATCTCTCGTCGAGACTAGCAGCCGCCGCTCAAGGCCACAAGCAGAAACCCTTCCGTGTTGAGACGCCCAGGCCACGGGGCTCCGAAACCTGGCTCGACAGGAAGCTGAACGACTGAACCCTCTGTTGTTATAGGACACGCTGCGGAGCGAGACTCGTCCGGGTGTCCCCGGAACCCGGCGCGATGACTGTTGGCGTGGGCGAGATGCCCCTCAGTGGGCGAAACGGCCGAACTGAACCGAGGCCCTTGCTGTCCCTGACTCAGGAGAGTGCAAACGGAAAGCACTCCAACTTCCGCAGCAGTTCTCCCCCACCGAACGACGCGAGGTTGGCCAGCGTGATCGCCGCGAAGTCCTGCCACATCGACGGCCCCCACGCCTCCCTGCGCTGTCCGAACGCCGCCCAGAACAGGGCGCACTCCGCCACCGGCGCGAATGTCTCGGCGACGATCAGGTACATGGCGCGTTCGCCACTCTCCGGAATCAGCAGCGGCGGCATCACCAGCACGACGATGGGGTAAGTGCAGGCCGTCAGCCACAACCCGGCAAACAACCGCCGTCCGTAAGGGTGTCGCGCCGATAGACCCAGCACGAGCACCGGCGTTTCGAGGAGCACACTCAACAGATATCCGAGAGGCAAGAAGTGCCAGAGAAAGGTGGTATCCATCTACAGCGCCCGCAGCAGGAACGGAACCTCGGCCAGCACGTGCAGCAGCGCCACGGTGAAGTAGACGTCGCGTGTCGTCGGATAGTTCGCGAGGAAACACGCCCACAGGCCGAGCACGACGAGACCGCCGGCGATCAGCACGCCGATCACGACGCGGTTCCACGACGGCGACCGCCGCGCCAGCGGAACCGTTTGCAACCGCCACGGAGCGCCGCGCAGGCCGACGAGCGGCACCGCCACCAGCCAGACGCTGTAATGGATCATCTCCAGGAAAGTATGCGCCGCGACGAGCAGGTGCGTCGAGATGCCGTCGAGGATGCCGGCGCCGGCGTGGCGAGTGATGGCCTCCGTCAGGACGTCGTCGCCCGGCAGGTTCGGCATGCTGGCCAGGCGCCACCAGAGCAGGCCGAGCAACAGTGGCAGGCAGGCGAGGCAGGCATGGTAAGCGCGGCGCCATTCCGGACGGCTGCGGCGTAGTTCGCGATCCAGGATCCACAGCGCCACGAGCGGATGGAGGTAGACGATCACCAGGCCCCACTGGATCGGCGCGATCCAGACCAGGGCGATCAGTCCGAACGCGAACGGCGTAAACCACGACCAGTCGCGGCGCGGGTTCTGACGACTACGCAGATAGACAAGGGTGGCGATCCAGAGGAGGAGAACGCTGTTCCAGGTGGCGAGGGCGACTTGCCAGGCTTGTTCGCTCCGGTCGAGAGCTTCCAGGAGCCAGGGCAAGGCGACGAAGGCGATGGTCAGGCCGATGATGCCGGCGAAGGCCAGCAGGAAGAAACCGCGCAGCCGGCCCCAGCGGGCGGGCATGCGGGCCAGGAAATAGCGTGCCTCGATCCAGTTGTGCGGGCCGGCGAACAGGAAGACGGTGACGATCGAGAAGCCGAGCGGCGCCCAGCCCGCCAGCACCGCCGCCAACACAGCGAGGCTCAGGCTGACCGCGGCAAACAACTGCCCGGAAGCAGTCGCTGGTTTCCGGGCGGGCAGGAGCAGGGCCACGCGGCTCATGGAGAATCAGTTCTCGACCCGGGAAGTTTGGCACGCCCTCGCAGCCTGCCGCGTTGGTTCGCAGCGCTCACCGCTCGTAGCGAGTCGGCCAGGTAGGATTCTTGGCGAGGACCAACCGCACTGCGTTCCCCTCCTCCACGACTGTGACGACAACCTGACCGGTGGCCGTGAAGTCAGGGATGGGCGCAGGGCACGGCCTGGCGAACGCCTGTTCGCCGCCAGCGAGCACGACAGCCGCCAGCACCAAGGTCAAGCCAGCCGCCGCGAAGGCACGACGCGGCCACACCAACCGCAACCCACAACACGCCAGGGCAACACCCAGCGTCAAGGCCATCGCCCAGAAACCCAGGCCAGCCGTCGCCTGACGATCGCCGTTTCTTCCCCCCAGCGCCGCAGTTTTCAGCTGGGGGAGGAGTTGGCGCGGGATCAGCAAGCGGGTCTCCTTCGCGCGGCCGTCGGTCTCGATGACCAGCCGGGTGACCGGAGGCTGGGGTAGGCGCTGGGCGTACGGGTTCGGACGGGGCACCCACGGCGGGCGCGGGACATCCGCGCGAGCTGCGCCAGCCAGCAGGTCCGGCAACACCACGACTGCCAGTGCGAAGACGACTCGTCGCATGGCCTTTGTCCTCCGAGGATAATACAGATCGAGTATGTTCACGGCGCGAACTCCGCCTTCAGACCGGCATCGACGATGAACTGGGAGAGGGTCTCGCGCTGCGCCTGGAGCACCACGCCATCGGCATCCGCCACTTCCACAAGCACCGTCCCGGCGAGTTTGCCGTCGGGCGTGCGGGCCAGGGGAGCGAGGCGGTAATCCTCCCTGGTGATCGGCTGATCGCGCGGCGGGCAGCCAGTACCCACTACGACGAAACCCACCAGGAGGACGCCAACGCTGGCCAGGGCCAAACGACGCCGCGAACGGGCCAGCAGCAAACCCACCCAGACCGCCGCGACCGACAGGGCGATGCCGGCGACCGCCGTACGCAGGTCCAAACCGAGCGGACCACTTGCGCCGGGGTTGAGCGATGCCTGGAGGTTTTCCAGCACCTTCCGGGGGAGCACCAGTCGAGGCTGGCCACCGGGGAGATAGCCGGTGCCCTTGAGCATGAGCGGAACGGCTGTTGGAGGTGGAGGCGGCGGGAGGATGCCGAACCGGATCTGATTCTGGCGTGCCCGTCGTGCGGCGGCCTGCTCGGGCGTCTCGCCGGGAACGGGGATGTCCGCACGCACAGCCGGCGCGGTCAGCAGTACGAGCACCACGGCGGGCGCCAGCCGCGAAACCAGAACCATGCCATTGCCCTCCAGGAGTGGCGGGGAGATGGGGGTGAACTCACTTTTTTCCCCCAAGCGATCCGAAGACCGCTCGGGCATCGACCTGGGCCACGATGCTCACAAGCGAAACCGCTTATGATCCAGGTGGGAAGACACCTTCGTCGAGGAGCGACTGCCGCAGCGCGAGGGCTTGCAGATTATTGATGCAGAGCACCTGAATCGTGGCCCGGCCAATCGGCGTCCGGCCGACCAACAGCGGCCCCGCCCACCGAAAGCACCGCTTCCAGGGGTGCCGCCTCGGGTTGAACAGTTGCACGAGCTTCCCCGTTTGCGGATCCCTACTTGCGATATTTGGCCCCTTGAAACTGTTACAATAAAAACAGGCCAAACACAGGTTCTCAGCGACCGTGGCGCCGCCATGTTTTCTGGCGATGATGTGGTCAATCTCGAAGGTGAGCAGGGAGTGTGCCTGCGCCAGCTGGCAGTATTCGCACCGCGCGTGTGCCCGCTGCCACACGAGTTCAACGAGTTGTTGGTCCATCCGGCACTCTCAGCGTCCCTGCTTTTTCAGGCTCAGGCGTGCCTTGGACCTCATGAGGTCCACGAAATACCCAACGCGGCGGTAGGCGTCCAGTTCGTCTTCCTCGGCCTTCGTCAGGTTCCCTTCCTGGTTCTTGATAGCCAACTCGTGCATCCGTCCCTTGTCGGTCGGGTCGAAATCGAGTTTGAGGAGGGCGTCGGCCACTTCGGGCGCGAACTCGCCCCGGTCTGGTTTGACCAGGCGACTCAGGATGGCGGCTTCGGCGGTGGTGTTTTGCGTCGTCTGCATGAAATCGTTCCTCCACACGACTTTCCCAAGTTTACCAGGCGAGACGGCACGTGTGGAAGGCGAGATGATCTGGCCGTTGCCCTCAAAGAGCGGCCTGGCGGGCGCAGGTGTATCGGGGGAAGGGAAAGCCGGCCGACGGCTGGGAAAGGAAGCGTCGGGCCGCGCGTGAGCGCGGCCCTGCCGATCGCCGCTTGCGGCTTAGCGCTCGTCGCTAACCCGCAAGCGGCGATCATTCTTAGAGGATGCCGGCGCCGAAGGTGCCGTCGCGCCGCTCGTCGTCGCGGGCAGCGACCGGCGCCTTGCTCTCGTGCCCGTTGGCATGCGTGCCGCGCGGCCCGTGAGCGTGGGCCGCATGCGTCCGGTAGCCGCCGCCCTCGACGCCGTGAGGGCGCCCCGGGCCGTGCAACTCGGAGACAAGCGTCGTAAAGCTATCTTCATACTCGCCTGCGTCATAGTCATCGTAGGTGCAGACGTAGCCGGGCTGCTTCGAGCGCTCCTTCTCCTCGTTGTAGGCGCGGAGCACGGCGCTCTGGATGACCTCGCGGCAAGCGCTGTTAATGGGATGAGCGATGTCGGCGTGCAGCTTGGCACGACCGTCGGCGTCGCGGGTGGCGCGATCCTCGTCGAGTTTGTGGCCGCACTGGTTGCAGTAGCGGGCCCGCAGATGATTCTTGCAGCCGCACGATCCGCAGCGATCCGTCAGTTTGCGGCTGGGCATGGCCACGAACGACCCCTTGGTGCCCTCGATGATCTTCAGGTCGCGCACGACAAAAGCATCGTCGAACGTGACCGAGCAGAAGGCCTGGAGGCGCTCGTTGTTGTCGTCCATGAGCTTGATCCGAACTTCGGTGATGACCACAGCTGTTCTCCTTTTCTTCTGTGGCACAAGCCTGGGGCGGGGTTCCCTCTTCCTGGAGGGCTTGCTGGATGACCCCGAGCGCATCGGGGCGGGGCCACCCGTCCCTATGCGCAACTGCGAACCAAGAATACCTTCGGTGGTGTCGATCCGTCCCCGGCCCCCTCACCCTTACCCCTCTCCCCCGCGGGGGAGAGGGGTAAGGGTGAGGGGGCCGGGGCATGGCGTAGCTCGTGGGCGATCCGCACCGCGTCGCGGTGACTGCGGCAGATGGCGAACAGGGTGCTGCCGCTGCCGCTCATCGCCTGGCCCGCCGGTCGGAAGCCCTCCAAGATACGCAGGTAACGAGCGACCTCCGGGCAGAGCCGCTCCGCCGCCGGCTGCAAACGGTTGTGCAGCCGCCGGCCGA
>DASPXY010000655.1:0-14873 GCA_035637055.1 Gemmataceae bacterium
GTTCACGGCCGATGACGCCCACCAGATCCCACGCACGATAGGGCAGCACGACCCGATGCACCTCGGCGGCGTCCTGTACCGCAACAAGGAGATCGTTAAAGGCGTCATCGGCGTTGCCGCGGGCGAGCGCCGCGAAAGTGCGCTCGGCGTTGGTCATGTCGGCGCGGCGCGTAATCTCGCGCAGCGCCTCGCCGCCGACCCGACCGGCCGCAGGCGCCAGGGGCTCGACGGGCCGCAGCACTTCATTGCGCCGGCCGCCGTGCTCCTGAATACGCGTCGCGTTGCGGTAGATCACCTTGAGGACCGGCAGGGCACGCCGGGCCGCGGGCAGTTCGCCGGACATGTGGAAAGCGGGCGCGATCGCCATCATCGTGTGGAAACCGACGTAGTCCTCGCCGCCAAAGGTCCGGGCATTGGCCAGTGCCGCCGCGGCGACGAGCTGGCGCAACTCGGTCCCTTGCCGCAGTCGCTCCGTCAGCATTGGCAACAAGCGGGCGGCGGGTGTCTCCTGCATCAAGCAGACCAACGGTTCGAGCGGACCAAAACTGAGTGCCTCTGGGCCGTCGTTGGCGAAGGCGGCACTCAGCCCGAGGTCGGCCGCCAGTGCGGAGCCGACGCTGGCGACGACCATGCCCTTGCCGACGTCGGCGAGAAAATCTCGCCGTGTTTGTGGCTTCATCGTTGTGCTCCCGCGAGGAGAGGAGGGGCGCCGCCGGTGTCCTCGTGCGCCGGCGGCGGCGCTGGGGCGCGGCAGAATGCTGTTACGCTAACGCGCGTTGGTGGCGGTCACAAGAAAAATACGGCAGCGGGATGTCGTGGTGTTCCCTGGGTGTCCTCGTTCGCCGACTCGGCGTTTCGCGCAACCCGGGCAAGATCACGAAACAGCAGGCACCCCACTTCCCCTTTCGGGTGAGGCTCTTTACAACGACCCCGACGGCGCGGACCACCCGGCCCCTTGAACTGGGAGAAGCCATGCGACTCTTCCTTGCCCTGCTGCCACTCACCTTCGCCACCACGATACTCGGTGCGGCTGCCGCCGGCGACCGTCCGAAGGCACGCGAACTGCCGCTGCTGTTCACCGACGACTTCAGCAAGGGTGTTGCTGCCTGGGAGCCGACCGATCCCAAAGCGTGGAAGCTCATCGACATCGGCAAGGGCAAGGCCTTCAGCCAGTTCCAGCAGAGCAAGTACAAGCCGCCGTTCCGCAGTCCGCTCAACATCGCCCTGCGCAAGGGCGTTGCCGTCGGCGATTTCGTCCTCGAAGCTCTCGTCAAGAGCACCGCCAAGGACTATCCGCACCGCGACGTCTGCCTGTTCTTCGGCTATCAGGATCCGTCGCATTTCTACTACGCCCACCTCGCCAAGCGCACCGACGATCGCGCCAATCAGATTTTTCTGGTCCATGGTGCCGACCGCAAGAAGATCTCGACGAAGACCACTGAGGGCACACCCTGGGATGACAAGTGGCACCTCGTCAAGGTCGTCCGCACTGTTGCGAATGGCAAGATCGAAGTCTACTTCGACGATATGAAAACACCAATTATGACCGCCACCGACCGAACGCTCTCCTGGGGGCGCATCGGTGTCGGCTCCTTCGACGACACGGGGGACTGGACGGACATCTCGCTGCGCGGTGTCCGCGTGGAGAAGAAGTAGCCGTTCGTAGTTCCGCCTTCAGGCGGTGCTCGCCTGCACCGCCTGAAGGCGGAACTACGAACCGGAGGAGACCGCCGCGGATTCGCTGGCAATCCAGCCCCGCCGCAATAAGATGGCAGAGTGACTTGTCCCGCGGCCCGCACACCCCGAACCTGCCATGCGTGAACTGCTCGCGGAACTCACCCGCGCCCTCGACCGAGAGCGACCCTGCGTCTACTGCTCGGTTATCGAGACGCGCGGCTCGACGCCGCAGAAGGCCGGCGCCGCCATGCTCGTCTTCCCCGACGGCAGCCAGGCCGGCACGCTCGGCGGCGGTTGCGTCGAGGCCGAGGTCAAACAGCGCGCCCTGCGCTGCCTGACCGATGGCGACGGCACGCCGAGCGTCCTGACCTTCTGCCTCGATGACAACTACGGCTGGGACGACGGCCTGATCTGCGGCGGCCGCATGACCATCCTCGCCGACCCGCTCAGGCTGCCCGCAACCAACGCCAACGGCCGCAACGTGGCCGACTACTATCGTACTTTCCACCGTCTGGTCGAGACCGGTGCCGGCTGTACCGAGGCTGTCGTGCTGGCCGACCAACCTGCGGGCGTGCGCGCCGGCAATCGTTGGCTCTTCGACGCCAATAACAACCTCGTCGCCGCCCTGGCCGATGGTGGAGGCGACGAAGCCCGGGGCCACCTGACGCCCCTGGACAAACGCCCGCGGCCGCTGGTGCATCATGGAATCGCCTATCTCCCCATTCTGCCGCGTATCACCTTGTTGATCGTCGGCGGCGGCCACGTCGGCCAGGCGGTGGCGAGGCTCGCCGCGGAGGTCGATTTCGAGATCTGGGTGCTCGACGACCGGGACCGCTACGCCAGCCGCGAACGCTTCCCCGCCGCCGGCCGTCTCCTCATCGGCGACATCGGCGTGACGCTCGCTCAACTCGCCGCCGAAATCACGCCGTCGGTCTACTGCCTGATCGTGACGCGCGGTCACGCCCACGACGAGGAAGCGCTCTACCACCTGGCCCGCACACAGGCCAGCTATGTCGGCATGATCGGCAGCAAGCGCAAGATCAAGCTCATCTACGAGGATCTGCTGGCTCGCGGCGTCTCGGCGGAGGCGCTGACTCGTGTCCACGCCCCGCTCGGCTTCGCCATCGGCTCGCAGACGGTCCCCGAAATCGCCGTCAGCATCGTGGCCGAGTTGATCGCCTGCCGCAACCTCGGCGCCACCATTCCCGCGGCCCGTCTGCAGGTCAAGGTGTGACCACCGCGCAGCGAACCTTCGGTCTGATCCCCGCGGCCGGCAAGAGTGTCCGCATGGGCCGGCCCAAGCTGGCCCTGTCGCTCGGCGGGCGCACTGTCCTCGAACGTGTCCTTGCAGCGGTCCGCGCCGGGGGCGTGGACGAAACGCTGGTCGTCATCGGACCCCACGTCGCCGAGTTGGAACCGCTCGCCCGACGCGAGGGGGCGCACGTGCTGGCGCTGGCCGAGGAGACGGCGGACATGCGGGCGACGGTCGAACGCGGCCTGAAGTGGTTGGAGGAGCGGTTCGCGCCGGCGGCTGATGATCGCTGGCTGCTCCTGCCCGCGGATCATCCAGCGCTCGACGCGGCCGTCGTGCGCCGGCTGCTGGCAGCGCGGGCGAACTCGGAGCGCTCGATCGTGCTGCCGACCTTCGAGGGCAAGCGGGGCCATCCGGCTTTGATCGATTGGCTCCACGTTGCCGCCTTGGGCGCACTGCCGCCGGGGGAGGGACTCAACGTCTATTTCAGGCAGCAAAAGGAGCAAAGTCTGGAAGTACCGGTCGCGTCCGGGGATGTGCTGTTGGACCTGGACACACCCGAGGACTACGCGCGCCTGCAGGCGGTGTGGCAACTTTGACACCAGCTCTCATGCCGCTGTGCGGCACCCAGCAACCATGAACCTGGGGCGAGTGGCGCTCGACCAGCGCCACCGTGCCGGTCTTTTCCGCACGCACGTCGAGGCAGCCGTCCGCGTAGCAGATCGACCCCTTGCCGACGCAGCGATCCTCCCACTTGATGGCGCCTGTCTTGAAATCCAGGCACAACAGCGACGTATCGTTGGCTCCGTAGACGTAGCCATCGACCAGCACGACGCCGCCGATGTGTGTCTTCAGTTTCGGCACGAAATACCCTGACGTCGCGGTCACGTTCTGCCCTTCCGCCGTCAGTTTCGCCACGCCGGCGCCGGTCTTCTGAGCTGTACTGAAGACGGTGTTGTCGTGGACGATGGGCGTCGGAATGTTCGTCGAGCCGTTCGAGGTCTTGCTGTAGCGCCACAGGAAGCGACCGGTCTTCGCATCGACACCGACCACGCCTTTGCCCAGGAATTGAATGTACTGACGAATCCCGCCCACCTCGCCGACCACCGACGCATACGCCGACGCGTCGCCACCGGGCACCGCACTGCGCCAGACCACCTTGCCGTCGGTCTTGTTCAGGGCCACGAGCGTCGCCTTGGAGCCGCCGGGAGTGCAGACGACGACGTCGCCGTCCACCAGCGGCGATTCGGCGTAGGCCCACGCCCCCGGCTTGCCGCCGAAGTCCGAACGGAGGCTCTTCTTCCAGAGCACTTGCCCCTTGATGTCCAGGCAGGCGAGTTCGCCGTTGGACCTGAGGGCGTAGAGCCGCTCGCCGTCCACGGTTGGCGTGGAGCGCGGCCCGGGATACTGCGGTCCGGTGTTGGGGCCGACACGGCCGATGTTCGTGGACCAGAGTTGCTTGCCGTCTTTTTCGTTCAGCGCGACGACCTGTTCGGTCCTCTCGTCGGTCGTGCTGATGAGATAAACTTGCCCTTTAGCGATCGAAGGAGTGGAATATCCATTGCCGAGGCTGGTGGCTTTCCAGGCGAGTTTCGGGCCGCCCGCGGGCCACTGCTGGAGCAGGCCCTTCTCCTTGGAAACGCCGTCGCGATTGGGACCGCGCCACTGGGGGTAATCGTCCGCCAGCGCCGGCATCACGGCAAGACCCGAACAGGCAGCGCAGAGAATGAGAAGTCGTCGGGTCATTCGCCCACTCCGGTTGACAAGGTGACGAGGCCCACGGAGAACCTGCCGTGGGCAAAGTACGTTGTTAAACCGCGTTTGCAGGCGAAAGTATCGGAACGCCTCCAGCGCTCCCCTCGCCCCTTGTGAGAGAGGAGTTGGGGGCGAGGACGGATCGTTTTGCCGGTTCTGTTACTGCGGTAACTGCACAGGCTCCCCGCCGCGAATGGTCGCCAGTGCCCGGTAAGTTCCCAGCGGAATGGCGTTGTTCACGAAACGCACCGAACCATCGCCGAATGCGAACTGGAGACCGCCTGGGTGGAGGCTCTTGAAGCCATTCGTGAGTTGGAAATTCGTGAGCGAGGACGCCGGACTGCCAGGCCCAACTTGATTCGGGGGAATGGCACAGGTCAGGTTCGTCTCGACGGAATGGGCCCAGGCATAGCCTCGCCCGTACAAACCAGGTCCGGCACTGCTCGGAAGATAAATATCCTCACCAATGATGAACGTGTTGCTGGTGCCGTCAGTGATATCCAGGATCCGATACGGGCGGAGCCAGACCATCGGGAAAAACAAGCCGTCGCCAACCCACCAACATTCGCAGGATGCGGGGGACTGTCCGGGGATCGTCGGGCCATTGACGCCGTTATTGGTGTAGGTGCCAAAGCAGAAGTTCGCTCCTTCCACTCCCTTGTAACTCGTGAGGCCGACCCGCACACCCGGCGAGCGCAGGTAATGGCTGATCTCGGTAACCGATCCGACCCAGATGTTGGAATCGCTCGGACAGAGGAAGGTCGGAATGACAGCGCTGGTCGCGCTACTTTGATTGATGGCAGCCGCGGGGATATTGCCGCTGGTGTACACGTTGGCCTGGTCCATGTAGGGCAGGATAAAGGCCATCCAGCTCCAGGACATCGAATTCTCGAAGGGACCGCCGAAGGCGGTCGGCTTGTTGTAGTCGCCGTACTGCCCGGTCGGAAAGACCTTCCGCGCATCGTGGTAACTCTGGCAGACCAGGGCCAGCTGCTTGAGGTTATTGGCACAGGAAGCCCTGTTGCCGCTTTCGCGGACCTGCTGGACGGCCGGCACGAGCAGGCCAATCAAGATGGCGATAATGGCGATGACGACCAGGAGTTCGATCAGGGTAAAGGCGGACCGGGCGCCGCAGCGCAGACGTGTTCCAGCCATGCGACGAACCTCCACGCCAGAATGGGAAGAATGAGACCTCTGCCGGGAAAAGCCCTGGGCGTGGTTATTTACTCAACTTCAGGTCGTAACGCTCTGCCGCCGGATTCTCGACGACTTCGATGGAGAGGTCGGTTGTCTTCGGATCGGTGTACTTGACGTTCATCATCCACTGCGGCGGCTTGGGGGAAGCCGCGATTCCGGTGGGCAGGGTGTTGGCGTCCGCGAAGACGAGCACCTTGTACCACCCGGGAGGCGCTCCCTTTTTCCCGACGGTGACGAGTTCATAGTTGCCCTGGCGGTCGATGTCACCGGAGGGCACGTGCATGCTGGTGTTGCCGCGTGCAGCATCCGGCCGGAACGAAACGGCACCGACGGTCAGCGGTTGGCCGTCGAGCGTCACCTTGCCGATGACGGGGACGAACTTCTCGCCCTCATTGCCCCCACAACCGAAGGCACCCCAGGGCAGGGCCGTGCTGCCCAGGATCAACAGCCAGGACCTGGCTTGCGGTGCCTCGGGCATGAGTGTCGCTGGGTTCATGATAAGCAGTCCCTGGTTGCGCTGCTCGACTACTCCACGATTTTGATCGGCAACTTCTTGGCGCCGGCCATCCACGGCTTCGCCGGCATCTCGTGCAGCCAGTCGCTCAGGCTCGGGATGAACCCCAGATCTTCCAGGACATGCTGTTCGGCGACATCGCGCACAAAGACCTCCTTACCGTCGGAGTTCGTGAGCGTGCGGCCGAAAACGTCCTCGACAATATAAATGCCGAAAGCGGAGTGGAAAACGCAGCGATGCGTCACCTCGGCGTGAGCGCTCTTGGTCGAGTCGATGTACTCATGGATGTCGATATAGTCTTCGGGCTTGCCGCCCCACTTGCGCGCGCTGCTGCGCGCATGAACGAGTGCCTTGGACACGGCGGGTTTCTCCTCGGTCGGTTCTTGTCCGGATTGCATTGGCTCACCCCTGCGGGTCGATCTTCCTGCCGAGGAATTATCGTATCACAGCTACCGGTGAGTTGCATGGGATCCGCTGTTCACAGGCTCCGTGTCATCCTGGCAGTACGCCCACAGCAGAAAACCTGTCAGGGCGATAACCCCGGCGATCAGAACCACCCCAGCCACCACGTTCGCGGTGTGCCTGGCGATTGGATGTCGTTCCAACCAATCGTCGCACTTCTTCTGCGCTGACCAGAGTGCGTCCTCGACCTGGTTTATCGGGTCTGCCCCTCCTTGATAACTGGACTTGCAGCCGCTAAGAAACAGAGCGACCACAAGCCACGGGACCAGCCAGCGCCTGGACATCGCTTGCCCTCCTTGTGGGATGATGAGCGTGCGTAATAGGGACTTTGGCCGCCTGCTTCAATCCCAACGAGGCGCTTTTGCGTTATGTCGGAACGGTATTATCTTAATACTGGCCTCGGACCGGGGCCGCTGGTGCTCGACGGGCCGGAGGCCCATCACCTCGCGACGGTGTGCCGCAGTCGCCCCGGCGACCTGGTTTGCCTGTTCAACGGCGATGGCCACGAATACCCCGCCCGCGTGGTCGCTCTCGAACGCCGCCACGTGACCCTCGAAATCCTGGAGGCCATCGCCCCCCAGCGCGAGTTACCGTTCCGTTTGGAGGTGGCGGTGCCGCTGCCGAAGGGCGACCGTGCGCAGTTCCTGGTGGAGAAACTGACCGAACTGGGCGTCACGACCTTCGTCCCGCTGTCCACGCGGCGCAGCGTCGTGCATCCGCGCGAGAGTCGCCTGGAAAAGCTGCAGCGCTACGTCATCGAAGCGAGCAAGCAGTGCGGCCGCAACGTGCTGATGACCGTCGAACCGCTGGCCGACTGGGAAACCTATTGCTGCCGTGACGGTTTGCCTGAAGTGCGCGTGCTGGCTCACCCTGGCGGAAGTGGTCAGTGCGGTGCAGGCGGAGCGGCCGACACCGTCGCGCTCGCGGTGGGGCCGGAGGGCGGGTTCACGGAGGAAGAGGCCGCGTCGGCCCGTGCAGTTGGCTGGCGTACGCTCGATCTAGGGCCGCGCATCCTGCGCGTGGAGACGGCGGCGATCGTGCTGGCAACGTGGGCCATCGGCGCAAGGCAGGGCCTTGGCGCCGCGACATTCGCCTAACCATCCTGGAGAACGCTCATGTATCGGATCCTCGGCGTCCTCGCTGTGCTGCTCGTCCTGCCGGCGCCTTCGTCCTCACAGCCGCGCATCGAGCCGCCGCCGAAATACACCGCGGCCGTGGCGACGCTGGAAAAATGGCTGGCGCGCGAGGTCGAGGCCAAGCACCTCCCCGCGCTGTCCATAGCGCTCGTTGAGGATCAAACGATCGTCTGGGCGCGCGGCTTCGGGTTCCAGGACGCCGCCAAGATGCGACCCGCGACCGCAGAAACGGTCTATCGTGTCGGCTCCGTCTCCAAGCCGATCACCGCACTCGTGCTGATGATGCTCGTCGAGATGGGCCTGATCGACCTCGACGCCCCCGTGACGCGCTACCTGCCCGACTTCCGGCCGCACAATCCGTTCGGCAAGGACATCACCTTGCGGCAGATCCTCGCGCACCGCTCCGGCCTGGTCCGCGAGCCGCCCGTCGGCAGTTACTTCGACGCCGACAATCCGCCGCTGGCGAAACTGGTCGCAAGCCTCAACCAGACGACGCTCGTCTTCCCGCCCGAGAAGCGGACCAGTTATTCCAACGCCGCACTCGCGACCGCGGGATTTGTGCTGGAGAAGGTGCGCAAGGAGCCGTTCGCTCACCTCCTGCAGAAGTCGCTCCTCGATCCACTCGGGATGAAGGGGAGCAGTTACCAGCTCACGCCGGAGCTAAAAAAGCGCCTTGCCGACGCCGTCATGTGGACTTATCACGGCCGCGAATTTCCGGCGCCAACGTTCGAGCTGAGCATGGCGCCGGCCGGCAATCTCTACTCGAACGTACTCGACCTCGCCCGCCTGCAGAGCTTCCTGTTCGCCGGCGGCCGCACCGCGGACGGCAAGCAGTTGCTCAAGCGCGCGACGCTGGAACAGATGTGGAAACCGCAGTTCGTCAAGCCCGGCGTCAAGGCAGGATTCGGCGTGGGCTTCCACGTCTCCGAGTTCGAGGGGCGGCGGCGCGTCGAGCACGCGGGGGCGGTCTACGGTTTCGCCACGGAGTTCGCCACTCTCCCCGAGGACAAGTTGGGCGTGGTCGTGGTGGCCTCGAAGGAGTCCGCCAACGGCGTCACGCGGCGCGTCGCCGAGATCGCCCTGCGTCACCTGCTCGCCGTGCGCCAGGGCAAGCCGCTGCCGGTCATCGAGGAAACGCGGCCTGTCGATCCCGAACAGGCGCGGCGCCTGGCGGGGCGTTATCAAACGAAAGGCAAGTCGGTCGAGCTGCGCGCGAGCGCTGGCCGGTTGTACCTGTGGCCGCTGCACGGCGGCTTCCGGGTGGAGTTGCGAGCGCTGGGCAAGGATCTGATGGGCGATGACCTGACGAGTTTCGGCCCAAAGGTGTCGCCGACCGACGATGGCTTGCGGATCGGCAAGGAGACTTACCGCCGCGTGGAGTCGCCACGACCGGCGCCGCCCCCCGCGAAGTGGCGCGGCCTGATCGGCGAGTACGGTTGGGACCACAATACGCTGTATGTCCTGGAGATGGACGGCCGGCTGTATGCCCTGATCGAGTGGTTCTTCCTCTACCCGCTAACGGAGGAAACGGTCGCGAACGTGGTTCTTCCTCTACCTGACGCCTACCACTTTCCCGATCTCGGACTATACCCCGGCGAAAAGTTAGTATTTACGCGCGGTGGCGCCGGCCAGGCGACAAAGGTGGTCGCCGCCAGCGTGCTGTTCGAGCGCCGCAGGCTCGACGGCGAGGACGGCAAGACGTTCACGATCAAGCCAATCCGGCAGCTCGACGCCATTCGCCGCGAGGCCCTCGCCGCGAAACCGCCGGTCGAGAAAAAGCAATTCCGCGCGCCCGACCTGGTTGACGTGACGACGCTCGATCCGACCGTCAAACTCGACATCCGCTACGCCACGACGAACAATTTCCTGAGTACCCCCTTTTACACCTCGGCGAAGGCGTATTTGCAGCGGCCGGCGGCGGAGGCCCTGGTGCGGGCGCACAAGAAACTCGCCGCGGCCGGCTACGGTCTGCTGATCCACGACGCCTATCGACCCTGGCACGTTACCAAGATGTTCTGGGAGGCGACGCCTCCGAAATATCGTCATTTTGTCGCCGATCCGTCGCAGGGTTCGCGTCACAATCGCGGCTGCGCCGTGGACCTGACGCTGTACGATCTCAAGACCGGCAAGGCAGTCGAGATGGTCGGCGGCTTCGACGAGTTTTCGGATCGCTCCTACCCCGATTATCCAGGTGGGACGGCCCTGCAGCGTTGGCAGCGCGACCTGTTGCGGCGCACGATGGAGGCCGAGGGCTTCACGGTCTACGAGGCGGAATGGTGGCACTTCGATTATCGCGACTGGCGCACATACCCGATCCTGAATCTCACCTTCGAGCAACTGGAGCGGAAGTAGGTGCCGCGAGCCGAGCGGCACGCCGGCCCCGCTCGGCTCGCGGGGCCTACTCCATGCCACGGGGCGTGACAATGACCGCCCACCGGATTACACTAAGCCGAAATGGAGGCCGTTCTGGGCCAGCCGGCGCTCGAGGGAGCGCTGGCCGCGAAACTGCATCGGCCCCGGCCCCGGAATTTGCTGTGGAGGTCTATCGTGAGTATCGTGCGTGTCGGCCTGGCGGAGACCAAAAAGTTCGCGGACGGTTACGATGCCATCTTTGGCAAGAAGAAAGCCGCCCAGGAGAAGGACACGGAAGCGGCCGCCGCGGAGAACAAGTCCACCGAGAAAAAGTCAGCCGCGAAAAAATCCGCGAAGAAAAAGGCCGCCAAGAAGAAGTAGCCGCTGTTTCGCGCGGGCGCTTGACAGCGCCCGTCTGCCAGTGCGACAATTCAACCCGTTTCGGGGGCCACAACGGAGAGGCCCCTTCTCTCCACTTCATCGCCGCAGGAGGATGCTCGCATGGCCACTGCAACGGCCGCCCGGCCGCGCACTGTCAAGCCGCCCGAGGTCAAGGATCAACCGCTATTCATCGGCGGCAAATGGCAGGACAGCGTCTCGAACAAGACCTTCCCGACCGTCAACCCCGCCACCGGCAAGGTCATCTGCCAGGTCGCCGAGGGCGACAAGGCCGACATCGACCTGGCCGTCAAGGCCGCCCGCAAAGCCTTCGAGGACGGCCCCTGGCCGAAGATGGACGCCAGCGAACGCGGCCGGCTGCTCAACAAACTCGCCGACCTCATCGAGAAGAATCAGGAAGAACTCGCCGCCCTGGAAGCGCTCGACAACGGCAAACCGTTCCGCGATGCCTTCAACGCCGATCTGCCGCTGACCGTCAAGTGCTACCGCTACTATGCCGGCTGGGCGGACAAGATCCACGGCAAGACCATTCCGATCGACGGGCCGTACTTCTGCTACACGCGGCACGAGCCGATCGGCGTCGTCGGCCAGATCATCCCGTGGAACTTCCCGATGCTGATGCAGGCGTGGAAGTGGGGGCCGGCGCTGGCGTGCGGCAACACCATCGTGCTCAAGCCGGCGGAGCAGACCCCGCTGACCGCGTTGCGTGTGGCGGCGCTCGCTCAGGAAGCCGGTTTCCCCGACGGAGTCATCAACATCGTGCCCGGCTACGGCCCGACCGCCGGAGCCGCCCTGAGCGGTCATATGGACGTGGACAAGGTCGCGTTCACCGGCGAGTACACGACCGGTCAACTTGTCATGGAGGCGGCCGCGAAGAGTAACCTGAAGCGCGTCAGCCTCGAACTCGGCGGCAAGAGCCCGAACGTCGTCTTCGCCGACGCCGACATCGACGCCGCCGTGAAAGGTGCCTACTTCGGCCTGTTCTTCAATCAGGGCCAGTGCTGTTGCGCCGGCAGCCGTCTCTTCGTCGAGGAGAAGATCCACGATCAGTTCGTGGAGAAGATGCTGCAGCGCGTCAAGGCACAAAGGGTCGGCGATCCGTTCGAGCCGGACACGACGCAGGGGCCGCAGGTCTCGCAGGAGCAGTGCGACCGCATCATGGGCTACATCGAGGCCGGCAAGAAGGAAGGCGCCAAGCTGCTGGCCGGCGGCAATCGCCTCGCCCGGCAAGGATACTTCATCGAGCCGACTCTCTTCGACAACGTCACCGACGAAATGAAGATCGCGAAGGAAGAGATTTTCGGTCCGGTGATGAACGTCCTCAAATTCAAGGACGTCGATGAGGTGATCCGCCGCGGCAACCAGACGTTCTACGGGTTGGCGGCCGCGGTGTGGACGCGCGACATCAGCAAGGCGCACCGGCTGGCGAACGGGCTGCGAGCCGGGACGGTGTGGGTGAACTGCTACGACGTCTTCGACGCGGCGGCGCCGTTCGGCGGCTTCAAGATGAGCGGGTTCGGCCGCGAACTCGGCGAGTACGCCCTCGAACTGTACACCGAAGTCAAGACCGTTACGGTCAACCTGAGTTGAACGGGGGATGTTGTTTGTAGTCCCGCCTTTAGGCGGCGCGACATCCACCCGCCTAAAGGCGGAACTACAAACGATCTGCCTTCCGCTCGCCAGCCTTCAGACCGAGTTTGACCACTGGGCCATCACTGAGCGCCACCACGGCCGCGTCGCCCAGCGGTGCCAGCGCCAGGCCGACGACTGGCGTCTCCACGCGGTGCGTGCCGACCGTTTTGCCGCCCGCGTCCAGCAGGAGGAGGCGACTGGCCAGGCCCCCAATCAGCAGCAACCGGCCATCAAAACTGACCGACACCAGGCGGCAGGACTCGGCCGTCGGGAAGCGCGGGTGCTTGGCTCCGGAGCGGTCGTAGCGCAGGATCCCCTCACTGAAACAGGCCAGCGCCACCTGTCCGCCGTCGCCACTGACCGACAGCGAACCAATGTGAGCGACCAGACCGTCGCGCCACAAGCATCGCCCCGTCAGGTCGAACCCAGCGACGAGCCCGGAGTCGGCTGCCCCGAGCAGCACCGGCGCGGCGGCGACAAACGCCAGGTGGTGCAGCGGGCGCGGGCTCTGAATGCGGCATACGGTGCTGCCCAGACGATTCAGGACGTGGACGTTGCCGCGCATGTCGGCAACGGCGACATACTGCCCAAACGGGTCGAGGGCCGCCGTTACTGCCTGGGCCGGCAGCGAGCGTTCCCAGCGCGTCATCAGGTCCGGCGCGAGCCACCACACCTCGCCGCGATTGCCCACCGCCGCGTAGGCCGAACCGTCATCGGAACAGCAGGCAGCGGCCAGCGCGGCGGGAGCGCGCACTTGCGCCTGCCGGTCGCCCTTCTGGTTGAGCAGATGGAGCCAGTTGCCCTCGTCCCAGGCAAGCGTCCAGCCTTTTTCGCGCGCCAGTGCCAGGCCGCGCGGGCGCGCCCCGAGCGATTGCGACCACAAGGGCCTCATCAAACCATCTTTTGCGGGAGGAGAAGGAGGTGGTTGCACGGGAGTTGACGAAGAGGTAGGCGAGCCGGGACTTTCCCGCTTGCGGGTTAGCGCTTGGGTCGTGCTAGTAACCCGCAAGCGGGAAGCCAACGGTTAGCGTGTTTCGAGGAGGCGCAACGCTTCCGCACGAGCCGCGACGAGCTGCTGATCGTCATCGGCCATCGATGGCTCGGGGACAAGATGCCGCTCGACGAGCAAGTGCGGCACGACGCCCCGCCCCGTGTACGGGTGGCGGTTTGGCGAGAAAAACTCGGCCACGGTGATGCGAATGCCGCCTGTTTGTGAGCCGCCCTCCTCCGGCGGCAACTTCAGCAGTCCCACCGGCGGCAACCGCAGCAGCCCTTGTGAACACCCTTTGCCGTAAGTCGTCTGTCCCACCAACCGGGCGCGATTGTTCTCTTTCAGCGCCCCGGCAAGGATCTCCGCGGCGCTGGCGGTGTCCCCATCCACCAGGAGCACGAGCGGGAACGTCAACGCCGCCGGATTGCGGGAGTGATAGACCGTGTTCAGTTTAGGATCCTGATGCTGCACCGAACCGATCACCCCCGTCTTGAGGAAACGACGGGCAACGTCCACGGCCACCTCGACCAGCCCACCGGGGTTGTCGCGCAGGTCGATGATCAGCGCTTTCATGCCTTCCTTGGTCAAACTCAGGAGGGCAAGGTCGAGATCTTGCAGCGTCGTCTCCTGGAAGCAGGCGATCTTGATGTAGCCGATACTCCCGGAAAGCATCTGGGAGACAACCGCGCTGGAGAGCTGACGCACGAGGGGAGGCTGAATCCGCGCAGCCATGCCCGGGGAGGCGACCACCAGTTCCACCATGGTCCCCACCTCACCCTCAAGGAGCTTCATCGCTGCCGCGGCGTCCAGGCCGGTTGTGGGCTGCTTGTCGATGCTCAGGATCAGATCGCCCACCATCAGCGGCGGGGCGTTCTCGGGCATTTTGGCGGCGGGACTGTGCGGTGTGATCTCGTCGATGACGAGTTTGCCGTCTGTGACCTTGAGGTACAGGCCGACGCCGGCGACTTCGCCTTTGAGCAATTCGGCCAACTCGCGGAACTGGTTCGGCGTCAGGTAGGCGGTGTAATCATCCAGGGCGTAGCAGGCCCCGCAGGTGAACTCCATCACGATCGTCGTCGGGTTCAGGCCCAAGGCATTGATCGACCGGCTGACCACCGCGCGCAATTGCTCGACGGCCTGTTCGCGGCTGAGGATGCCGGCGCCCGAGCCCCAGATGCGTTGCAGGTAATTGCGGAAGGTGCGGGTTTCCTCGGGGCGCATGTCGCGCAGGTGCGTCTGGCAGAACACCGGATCGGCGAGGGCCAACCGGAACTCTTCCAGCCCCTTGCGGAACAGGCGTGCAGGATCCACCTTGTGCCGTTCGAGGGAACCTTCCAGAAGATTGTGCAGTACGATCTCGTAGAGCCGCAGCGCCTGCGTGTATTTCAGGGTGAGGACTTCGTCGCGGTAAGCGCGATCCTGATGACGGCGAACCTGAAACAGACGGCGGAGGGCGTTGCGGTGGCGTTCGCGGATGCCGGGGTGGTTGCGGTCGAGGGCGAGAAC